>JBAQWH010000725.1:0-11311 GCA_049298815.1 Thermoanaerobaculia bacterium
GTCGTACCGCTCGGCTCGCGCTCCCAGTCCGCCGCCACGGTCCCGCCCGCGTCGGGAGAAGCCGCGAGGGACAGGAGTCCCGCCATCAGGAACGCCGCGCCCTTGCCCATGACCACCTCCTGCCGCGAGCCCTCGCGGCGCCACGACAAGCTAGGTCCGCGAAAGGCGCCTCGTGTGACGGAGAGGGAAACCTGCGAAAGGGAGGGGCAAGCGCAGCGCCCCAGCGACGCAGAGTGCTCGTCCTCATCGGCGCGGCCCACGAGCCGCTTCTCGGTCGTTATCTGTGTCAGATGTTGGACGTGCGCGTGCGGCAGCTCGAAGAACTCACGCCTGCTCGTGCTGCAGGACGTTGATCAAACGGCCAATCGGATCCCTGACGTAGAAGCGTCTTACGCCCCAGGGTTCGGAGGCAGGGCCGTACTCGACGGCAATCCCAGCGTCTCTGACCCGCTGTAGCGCTTCCGAAAGGTCGTCGACCTCGATGGAGAGATCCGGGACCGGTGTACCCGATCCCCCTTCGGTGGCGAAGCTGACCTGCACCTGCATGTTCGCCGTCGACGCGTACGTGCGAATCCAGCCAAGATCCATGACGAGGTCCAGGCCAAAGATCCCTCGATAGAACGCGTCGACGCCAGCAGGATCACTGGTCGCGAGATTGGCAACGATCCGTTTGACGGTCAGCCTCACTTTGCGTCCCAGGTCACCATCCACTCGCAGACGCTGTCGCCGCGGGTCAGGCAGAGGCGGTGATCTGCTGAGGTGTTTCCAGCGCTGGTCATGACGCCGAGGCCTTCCATCCAGCCGGTGAGTCGAGCGCAGTGAGCTACCTCCGAGGGGTAGTCGCTCAGGCGAATCACCGCGCGGCCGTCGCCGCTCTCGATGACGCTCAGAGTGCCGTGACTGTGAATCGTCGACCAGAGCGTTGCGGCCTTCTTCACGATCGCGGTAGGCGTGAGGATGAAGGTGAAGAAGCGGTAGATTCCCACCGACGCTTTGAGCTCTGCCTGGCCGGCACGCCTCGCAAAGAGGTCCAGCTGCTCGCCTTTCGCTCGTGCGGCTTCGACAGTGAGCCGGTTGAGCACAAATTCCGAGATCTTCTCGGTAGCGAGGATCGACGGCTGGCGGATGACGACCTGGTCAGTCTCCGGAAGCGCCGCGATCGCGCGGCCGAATTGATCCGGGGTGAGGTCGGATTGGACGAACTGCAGAAGCGCCCGCAGCACGGACCCTTTCGTCGTCGCAGTGGCGAGAGCCGAGGAGGCGGTCATTGGCTTCATTATGAGGCCGGGGGGAGAATCATCGCGGAGGCGCAGTGAGCCCTGCGCTATGGTCGTCGCACCAGCTTCACGTCGATGAGGTACACCGCGAGGAACACGACGGGTCCGGCGATGACCAGGTACAAGCCGATCGACAGCGGCAGGTAAGCTTTCCCCCAGACGCACGCCTCCGACATCGGATCGCGGCATGCGGTCCACAGCCTCACCAGTGGAATCGCAACGGCAACCGCGGCGGCGATCGCAATCCGAGCGGCAATCCTCATCGTGGCGTCGACTCCCGCGCGCGGAAGTTCTCCTCGAGGATGAGGTCCGCAACTGCCGCGGAGCAGGAAGGACTTCGGGTCATGGTGAGACTTCACTCTACGCCGGTTCTGAAGGTGGGCAGCGGCAGCACTTCACGCTTCGATCCGTCAGGCAGGGCTTCGAGCTCCTCGAGGAGTTGCCTTGCTACGGAAGTCGCGTTCAGATTCCAGGCGCGACGGGCGGCGGGGATTCCGGTCGGGGGTGCCTGCGCCATCCATGGATCAACGTCCCCTGGGGACGCGTGCTCCCAACCCCAGCAGGGGCGCCGGGTCGATTCCCGGCACCCCTGCCCCGGTTCAGTGATCAGTAGTTCGTGAAGAGGAGCCGGTTCGGCGAGCCGGTGCCGGGGCTCGTGACCTTGTTGGTCGACGCGTTGTTCACCAGGGCGTTGCGCACGGTCGCCGGCGAGGCGCTCGGGCTGCCCTGCAGGTACTGGGCGGCAACGCCCGCAACGTGCGGCGTGGCCATCGACGTGCCGCTGATCGTGTTCGTCGCCGTCGTGCTCGTGTACCACGCGGACGTGATGCTCGAGCCCGGCGCGAAGATGTCGAGGCAGGAGCCGTAGTTCGAGTACGACGCGCGGGCGTCGGTGCTCGTCGTTGCGCCGACGGTGATCGCCGCGCCCACACGCGCCGGCGAGTAGTTGCACGCGTTCGCGTTCGAATTGCCGGCGGCGACCGCGAAGGTCACGCCGTCGTTGATGGCGTTGTTGACGGCGGTGTCGAGCGCGGACGACGCGCCGCCGCCGAGGCTCATGTTCGCCACGGCCGGTGCACCGGCTGCGTGATTGCCACGAACCCAGTCGACGCCGGCGATCACGCCGGAGTTCGTCCCGCTGCCGCTGCAGTTGAGCACGCGCACTGCGACGAGCGTCACCCCTTTCGCGACGCCGTAGGTGCTCCCGCCGACGGTTCCCGCGACGTGGGTGCCGTGGCCGTTGCAGTCGGTGCTTCCTCGTCCGTCGTTGATCGCGCTGTAGCCGTGGATGGCGCGGCCGCCGAACTGCGAGTGCGTGCGGAGGATGCCGGTGTCGATGATGTACGCCTTCACGCCGGCGCCGGTCCGGGAGTAGACGAACGTCCCGTTGAGCGGCCGGTCGCGCTGATCGATGCGGTCGAGGCCCCACGTCGCGCCCGACTGCGTGGTGTCCGCGAGAACCTCACCATCTTCCTCGACCCACTGGACCTGCGGGTGGTTCGCCAGTCCTCTGGCCATCCCTTCGGTCATGCGCACGGCGAAGCCTTTCAGCGCGTTGACGTAGACGTAGTCGATCACGCCGGCATGCCGCCGGGCCAGGGCGTCTGCAAACGCCGGCACGTCATCGACGTCGTCTTCGAGCACGACCACATACTGGCCGGGGAGCGCCCGCTCGTTCTTGCGGAATTTCCCCTCTTCATCTTTTGCGAACGCGGAGGCGGCGACGATCAGGAGCAGGGCGAAGATGGACAGTCGTTTCATCGGATTCCCTCATCGAGTTGTCGCGCAGGCCTGCGCCCGCGCTGGTTGAACGTGAGGCAGCCTCACCACGAGGCGGCCGTGCCGTGCGGGCCGACAGCACGCACGACGCCACCGGCCGCACCGTGCTAAGTGATTGACAACACGATGTCCGCAAAGCGCGAAGCGCCGCGCGACGGGTCAGCGACTGCGCCAAGGAGACAGGACTGACGGGTCAAGCGTTGTCCGCGCGGGTCGCCGTCTGACCAGATCGCGAACGTTTCTTCCAGAATCGCGTCGTCGCCGCCGCCGGCCTGGCACATGATCGAAGGCCGAGGCACCAGTTCACGTCCCGGAGACTCTCCGCGGAGCCCCGGGAGGTGGCTCGCACCGACCTGCGTGAACGTCATTCCGATGGACGAAGAGCCAGGGAGTTGCGGGACAGACGCCCCGCCGGCTCATTGGGAGAGCAGGTTCACGAACGCGCGGATCGCGCCCGGCACGCCGTTCGCCACCTGCCGCCACCAGGAGTACGACGTGTAGATGTACGTCCCCTTCCCCTTCTTCACATAGAGCTGACCGCCGGCGTTCTCCGGTTCCCCCGGATCGTTCGTGGCGAGGACCGTCGTATAGCGGGAATCCCAGTCGCGCGCGAAGTGGAGCCCGCGCTCGTCGGCCCATCCTTCGAAGTCCTTTTCGGTGATCTGGTTCGGTGTCGAAAGCAGCGGATGCTCCCGATCGAGAATCCTGACCGGCGCCGCCTCGCCGGTCACACGGTCCGTCGAGATCGTGAAGGGATATGGACCCAGCGTCATCTCCGATCCGGCGAGTAGGTTCGGGGTGTTGTACTGGACGACGTAGGTGCCGCCCTTCTCGACGTACTCCATCAGCTTCTCGTGCGCGAGTGCGAGCGGGCGGCGTGTGTTGTAGGCGCGGACCCCCGCAACGATGACGTCGTACTTCGCGAAGTCGGCGCGGTCGAGATCCGCGTCCGTGAGGAGATTCACTTCGTAGCCGACCTGCCGGAGGATGTTCGGCACGTCGTCTGCCGATCCCATGATGTAGCCGAGGTGCTGGCCGAGATGTTTGATGTCGGCGCGCACGATCTTCGCGGCGGCCTCCCCGAGAACGCGCTTCGGTGGAATGTGCGGGTAGTCGACGTCGATGATGCCCTCTCGCACACTCACCTGGCCGACCAGGAGCTCCGCGAGGAATGCCGCGGTCTCCTCCCCTGCGGGCGGCGTAACGGTGAAGGTCACGCGCTTCTCGTCACCTTTCTCGGCGAACTTGACGTTCGACGAGTCCGGCTCCGCCTTCCATCCCTTCGGCATCAGCAGCTTCAGCGTCCCCTCGGTCGCGCCGAAGCTCTTCATCCAGACGGTCACCGTCCGCGGCTTCGCCTCCGGGAAAAGGTAGACGTTCGAGCTGAGCTTCACGCTTGCCGGCGGCACGACGTCTACCTCGCGCACCCGTTCGCCTTCGACCGGGTCGATCCGGCGATGGACGAGCGGCGTCGACAGGGTCAACGTCTTCATCGTGGCGTCCATGAGCACTACGTCGATGGGAATCTCCGGAACGTTGCCAGGACGTCCGATCAGGGTCGGAGCGGCGACCTGGTAGCGTCCCCTTTCCGGCGGGTGCACGAGCCAGTACGGCTGCGAGTACTGCGTGTACGAAGACAGTTTGATCTTGATCTCCGCCGTGACCGGTTTGTTGTTCTCGAGCAGCGTGTCGGGCGTCGCGCGGACACTGGCGTGTTTCGAGGCCACCATCGCGAGGCGGAACGGATAGTCCGATCGATTGAGCACGGTGACGCTGATCGGCATCTCACCACCCGGAGTGATCGTCGACTCCGGCGCCGAAGTCTCGATGGCCAGTCCGGCGCAGTCGCGGATGACCGCGAGCAGGTCGCCTCTCTTCGTGTCGCGCCAGGAGATGAAGGCATGCGTCCAGTCGTGGAAGCGCGGGGCGTCGATCAGTGCGTACGCCTCGAGCAGCGGAGGGAGAGAGGCCGACGGATTGTCCGGATCGAACTTCCCGGCGGCCTGCTGCAGGATCGTGCCGACCTCCGCTCCGTTCGGGTAGCGCGCCCAGCTCGAGTCGATCCCGTCGAAGAGATCCGTGGTCGCAGGATCGCCGCCGCGGTGCTCGAAGCAGTTGAGCTGCGTACCGCGCTGCACCGCGGACGCGGAGCCCTGGCTCTGGTGCCGGCTGCGGCTGTCGGCTCCCATCTCCGCGTAGGCGCGCCCAAGCAGGGCGTTGTACGCACCGAGATCGACGCAGAGCGCCTCACCGGCCGGAGCTGCGCCAGTCTCGACCGCCGGCGCCACGGAGAGCCGGTCCCAGACGATCCGCTTCGCCTGCCAGACGTCGACGTACTCCAGCTGCTCCGCGAACCGCGACGGATCGGCGGCCGCCGTAAATGCTCCTTCCGCGAGGCTTGCCGCGGCGCGATGCGCCTGCCCGCCCTCGCCGGCGATCGGAAATCGGGTGATGATCACGTCCGGCTGAAAGCGGCGGATGGCCCAGACCACGTCCGCGAGGATCTCGGCGCGCCCCCAGACCTGGAGCGTCTCTTCCTCGGTCTTCGAATAGCCGAAGTCGATCGCGCGGGTGAACAGCTGTTGGGCGCCGTCGATCTGCCGCGCCGCCAGCTGTTCCTGCGTGCGGATCAGCCCGAGGAGCGGACCGGACTCCGTGCCGATGAGGTTCTGACCGGCGTCGCCGCGTGTGATCGACAGAGATGCGGTGCGATAGAGACGCTCGTTCGCGAGCCACGCCAGCAGGGCCTGGTTCTCGTCTCCTGGTTGCGCCGCTACATAGAGCGCGCTCCCCGTCACCGCCAGCTTACGGAGTGCAAGCTGCACCTCTGCCGCGTTTCTTGCGGAGAGCGGGAATGCGGTTGCGATCGCGAGAACGAAAAGGAGTGCTCGGCCCATTGACACCGAGAATAGCGACCGAGGCTGGAACATCCAAGTCTCGACTATGGAAACAGCGCATTGCGGTGCGAGGACGTGAGGTGTAGTCGATGCGTCTCGAGCGTGATGAGCAGCTGCAAGAAGCTCACAACTCGCTGTCGCTTCGCCCGCAGCGCTCGCAATCGAAGCTGTACCTGACCCGGACGAGGACGCTGCAGCACGCCAACGCCCCTTCGGCCTTCGCCACCTCGGACGCGTCGACAGTCAGGACGCGGACACCCGCATCCGCGAGGCGCCTCCGGGTGCGATCGTACGCCGAGGAAAACAGAACCGCGTCGCCGATGACAACTGCGTTCGCGGCATGAGGCTCGTGCGTCACCGCCCGTTCAGCACCCATCGAACGCCCCGCGAGAATGCCCCCGGAACGATGGAGTCGTGCGTCTCCCCTTCCATCACTTCCCCCCGAACCGTGATCGTCTTCGATTTCCGAAGCCTGGCGGTGAGCTCGCGGACGTCGTTCCCCATGATCGGGTTCTCCATCGCTCCGGCCGCGAGGTAGACCCGTCCACGCATCGCGGCACTCGGGGGAGTGCGGAACGCGAGGCGCTCGTCGTACCAGAGCGACGGGCTGATGGCGACGTATCCCGTGAACACGTCCGGCGTGGTGAGGAGCATCCAGGCGGCGAACAGCCCGCCGTAGGAATGGCCGACGAGCACCCGCTCGCGCGTCGTCCGATACGTCCGGTCGATCAGCGGCACGAGCTCGGCGGCAAGGAACTCGCGGAACTTCGGGCCGCCGCCGGTGTACTTCTGATACGGCTGCTGGTGCGCGGGAACGCCGGTCAGGTCGAGCGTCCGCGTCGGCGTGTAGTCGCGCGTGCGGTGCATCCGGTACTGCGGCGCCCCGTCGTACGCGATGCCGACGACGATCGCCCACGGCAGCTGGCCCCGATCCGCGAGGTGCTCCACCACGTTGTGCGCGATGGCGAAGGAGTAGTCCGCGTCGAGCAGGTAGATGACGGGGTAGCGCGCACGCGAGGTGGCGTAGTCGCGCGGCAGCGAGACGTAGAGCTTGTAGTCGATTCCATTCGCCTCGGCGCTGATCCGCTGGACAGTCGTCCGCGGCAGCATCACCTCCTCCGCGGCGGCGACGGTCGAGGAGAGGAGCAGCAACACCACGAGGATTGATCGGGACATCGGTCCATTCTCTCTCGCGTCGGAAGCGATTGAGAATGCTGAACTGCGGCCCGCCGCAGGACCGCCGCCGGAACGTTCGACGCCCGGCAACCGCCGGTGGCCGAAGCGTCTTACTTGCGTCGCGTCGACACGGCGAGATACGGCGCCGGCGCCGCGACCGCTTTCCTGCACGGCACCTCGACGGTCCTGGCCACATTCTCCACGACGAGGTCGACCGGCACCGGAGCGTCCGAGGCGCAGCGCGCGTGCAGCACCGTCATCGTGGCTGCGCCGTCGCGGAGGACATCGTGTCCGCCGATTGCGGTCACCACGCCTCCACCGGAGAGCGCGCCACACGTGCTGCTCGGCGTCAACGAGAAACCCGATTTCACACTGGTGAATCCGTACGAGCCGGTGCACTGCTCGCCGAGGAGCCGGAAGAGCGCGTCGCGTGCGACCGACTGACCGAACGCTTCCGACGGCGCAGCGTCGGTCACCTCGACGCCGCTCGCCCTGAGCAGGTCGGCGAGCGCGTCCGGCGACGACGAACGCTCGGTGAACTCACGCGCACGTTCCACGCTCTCCGCGGAGGCGCCGGCGGCGGCCATCGTCGCGAAGTAGTCGCTCGTGTCGAACTCCGTCCGGCCGGAAGCGCGCACGCGTGCGATCAACGCCTTCCAGAAGTCGAAGAGATCCCGGCTGGCGACCGACTGTTCGGTGAAGAGCGCAAGGCTGTTCCCGCAGTCGTAATAGAGCTGGAACGCCTTCCGTTTCGCCGCGTCACGGAGAGGGAAGCCGGCGAGGCGGCGGCTGCAGTCGTTGAACGCGTCGGTCTGCCGCTGGTCGAACCCCGCGGCGTCCAGGTACCCGAGGTTCCGGAGCATTCGATCCGCCAGCGCCTCGGCTGAGCCTTCGTGCATCCAGGCGTCATCGCTCCCGTCGTACCGCACCAGGCGGCCGTTCCAGAGGTGCGCCGCCTCGTGCGCGAGAAAGCGCAACAGATGACGAAGCGCGTCGTCGGAGCGCTCCTTCCAGGCCGCACCGTCCGCGCGAAGCTGGATCTGTCCCGGCAGGACTCCCCCGCCGGACGAGTAGCCGGACCCACCGCCGTCGGTGTAGTTGAAGAGGACGAACGGCCGTTCGGTCAGCCGGACGCCGAGTTGCGCCGAGTAATTGTCGAAGATGCGAGGCAGCGCTCGACCGGCCTCGTCCCAGAGCCACGACGGCAATCCTGGATCGACGATCGCGATCAGTGCATCGGATTCGATCGGAGCGATCGAGCCGATGTAGACGTACGCGCCGTCGCCGGTCGCGTCGCTCCAGTCGGCAGGGCCGCGAACGACGCGGCCGCCGGCGACCACGTGGCTGCCGTCTGGAGGGACGAAGCGGAAGCGGCGGATCGCGCAATCGTCACAACCGGCGATTGCCGGCTGCACCGCGAGATGTCCGGTGTAGATGGCGACGCTGCCGTCAGTGAACTTCTGGAAGAAGTCGTACTCCTTCTCCAGCTCGCGCGTGTACTCGGGAAAGCGGACGACGACGCGCGTTGCGAGCGCGCCCGCACTCCGCAAGACGTCGGTGTCGCCCTCGCGCACGAGCGCAAAGCCTTCGGTGAGGACTTCGAACACGCCGTTCCGGAACGGCGTCCGTTCGAAACGCAACTCGGATGCGGGCTGCGTCAGCTCGTACGTCGCCCGCCAGTAGCCCTGCTGAGGATCGGCTTCGACGACGATGTGCGGCTCGTGCGGCACAGCTGTCGGCGCGACCGTCGCCGCAGCACAGGCCGTGAGCAGGAAGAGAAAGGCCAGCAACGACGGCAGGGCGACGGAGAGCCCCCTCCCCGAGAGGCCGCGAATGGAGAGGTGGGCGGTCATGAAGAGCGCTTTACGCCGCACGGTTCGCAAGGTTGCACGCACATCGAGCGCCGCACGGCCGACCGCTTCGACAATTCAGGGCCTGAGCACATCTTGCGTACCGACTCATGCGCTAAGAGCCCGCATCTCGAATGACGAAGTCCCGCCCGGGAGCAGCGGCTTTCAGGAGCTCGTCGAGTTTCTCCATCGAAGGGACGGCATCGCCGCGCTCGTAGCGTGCGTACGCGTTCCGCGATGTAGCACCGAGCCGTTCGGCGATCTCGCGCAGCGACGCACCGGAGGCTTCCCGGCGGCGACGGAGAAGTAGCGCCGTCATGGCCGCCGTGCTGTTTCCGGAGACCTGGAACTCCGATCTCGTTCGAGGGTGAACCTCTGCGCGAAATCCGTCCCTGTCGACCATCGTCTCGATCCAGTCGCGGACCATTTCGAGCGCCTCCTTTCGGGTGCGCCCCTGCGTCATTGCGCCGAGCAGCGGAATCTCGGCCAGCCACCACTTTCCGTCTCGCGTCAACTCCCCTTCGAATCTCAAGGCTTCTCCTTCCGAACACGCCGCAGAATGGCGAGGGCAAGCTGGTCGTTGATCTCGCGATGCCGCGGGATCGCCTCCTCACGCTCGCCGTCGCTCCAGACGTCGTGCCTGCCTCCTCGCCGCAGGAAGCGCCAGCCGAAGTCACGCATCGTCGCCTCGAGATCGCGTCGCTTCACGGCCGAGTAGTAGTGTACACCGATCTGTGTACTCTCGGTCTGGACTATTGCCGCGGCTCGATTCTCGATCTCAGGGCCGCTCGGTCCCCTCGCTCAGGATCGAGAGGTACGCGTCGTACGCGAAGACTCGATTGCGCCGTTTGCCGGTGAGCTCGCGAGCGATGCCGAGCTCTCGCAGCAGCTCCATTCCGCTCGCCGTCGCCGGAAACGACAGACCGCTGCGCGCGCGAAGACTCTGGATGGACGCGAGCGGTCTCGCCTTCAGCGCCTCGTGAACGCGCAGAGCCGAGCCGGCTCGACGCCCGTGGTCGGCGATCCGCGCGCGATCGGTTGCGAAGAGCGCCGCGAGTTGCCGCGCCGTCGACACTGCGGCATCGGCCGTCTCTTGCACACCGTCGAGAAAGAACCGCAGCCAGGCCTCCCAGTCGCCGTCCCGTCTGACGCCGTCGAGCAGCTCGTAGTAGCGGCTGCGATGCTTCTTGAAATAGAGGCTGAGGTACAGCAGAGGCTCGCGCAGGATGCCGGAGTCGCACAGCTGAAAGGTGATGAGAAGCCGCCCCACGCGTCCGTTGCCATCGAGAAACGGATGGATGGTCTCGAACTGGACGTGTGCGATCGCCGCACGGACCAGCATTGGCAACGCCGACCTCTCGTCGTGCAGAAACTTCTCGAGCGATGACATGCAGTCTTCGACTCTCGCGGGAGGCGGCGGAACGAAATGCGCGTTGCCCGGACGCGTCCCGCCGATCCAGTTCTGCGATCGCCGGAACTCCCCCGGCTGCTTCCCGCTTCCTCGGCCGCGCGAGAGAAGGACCTCGTGGATCTCGCGGATCAGACGGTTCGATAGGGGAAAGCCACCGCGAAGCCGCTCCAGTCCATGATCGAGTGCGGCGACGTAGTTCGATACCTCGATCACGTCATCGAGCGGAACGCCGGGCGCTTCGTCGAGCTCGAACAGGAGAAGGTCGGAGAGCGACGACTGCGTCCCTTCGATCTGCGACGAGAGGACGGCTTCCTTTCGGACATACGCATAGAGGAAGAGCGCGAGGTCAGGGAGAAGCGCCGAAACTCCGTCGAGTCTCCCGAGTGAGAGGAGCGCGTTGTCGAGCTGTCGCTGGAGCTGGACGTCGATCTGGAGTGGCGTCGCAGGCGGAAGCGGCTCAGGAACAAACGCACGGACGCGCTCGCCTGAGACCGTCGAGTCCTCGTAAACGCCTGTCGCCTTACGTTTCATCTGTGAAGTTGGCTCGTGAAGGAACGTTGAATAGCCGACTGCGCTATTAAATATTTAGCGGCAATGTTAAATAACGCCGCCCTCCACGTCAACCCTTCGCTCTTCGGTTTCGAGTCTCACGGCGACACAGTCGGCAGCCGAGCGCACGGAACGGGCGGCGGAACTCAGCCCGGCTACGCGGTGAAGCCGCGCAGCCCGAGGTCGCCGAGCCGCTCTTCCATGGAGCGGTAGTATCGTGTCAGGCAAATCCGAGTCGAGGAGCGAATGTGACCAGACTGAGCGCTGCGATTTCGACTGTCGTACTCTGCGCCGCCATCTCCTGTACGCGCGAGACGCAGCCGCCGCCGACCGCGCCGGCGGCTCCTCCGGTAGCCAGGGCCCAGGCCATCC
>JBAQWH010000726.1:0-6955 GCA_049298815.1 Thermoanaerobaculia bacterium
CGACATGAGTGCGCCGAGCATGGCGACTCCGAGCGCTCCGCCGATCGAGCGGGAGAACTGGTTGAGGGAGGTCGTGATCCCGAGCTTCGCGCGCACCACCGCGTGCTGCGCCGCGATCAACAGCGTCAGCATCGTCAGCCCGAGGCCGGAGCCGACCATCACCAGGTCGAGGACGAGCACCCAGGGCGGCGTCGTCGGGCGGAACAGCGTGAGACCGACGAACCCCCCGAGCAGGAACACGAGTCCCGTCATCACGAGCGACCTCGCCCCGACGCGCACCATCAGCCGGCCGCCGATGACGGACGCAACGACCCACGAGAGCATCAGCGGCGTGAGGAAGGAGCCGGCGGCCGTCGCATTCATGCCGAGGACTCCCTGCGCCATCAGCGGCACGAACGTGATCGCGCCGAACATCGCGATGCCCGCGAGAAAGCCGATCACGATCGAGACCGAGACCATCCGGTTCCGGAAGAGCTCGAGCGGCACCACCGGCTCCTTCGCCCGCCGTTCCACCCGGACGAACAGGACGATCATCCCGACCGCGAGAGCTGCGATCACCCCGTTGCGCGGACGCGCGAGCGCGCTCATCGAGCCTCCCTCGACGAGCACCAGCATCACCATCGTCACCGCCGCCGTCAGCAGAAACGCCCCCGCGTAGTCGATCGACGGCCGCTCGTGTCTTGGCGGCTCGCGCAACGACAACCCGATGATCACGGCCGCCGCGATCCCGATCGGAAGGTTGATGAGGAACACCCACCTCCACGAGATCTGGTCTGTGATGAACCCGCCGACGAGCGGACCGACGATGCTCGACAGCCCCCAGACTCCGCTGAACAGCCCCTGCATCCGGCCGCGCTCCTCGAGCGTGTAGATGTCGCCGATGATCGTCATCGCCAGCGGCGCGAGCGCCCCTGCACCGAGGCCTTGGAGCGCGCGCGCAAAGATCAGCTGGAACATCGTGTTCGACAACCCGCACGCCGCCGAGCCGACGAGAAACACGCCGATCCCGATCTGGTAGATCAGCCGCCTGCCGAAGAGATCGGAGAGCTTGCCCCACAGCGGGACCGTCACGGTGGAGGTGAGAAGGTAGGCGGAGAACACCCAGCTGAAATGCGCCAGGCCGCCGAGCGTGGCGACGATGGTCGGCATCGCGGTACCGACGATCGTCGCCTCGAGTGCGGCCAGGAGCATCCCTGTCATCACGCCTGCCGTGATGGCCCAGCGTCGTCGGGTACTGATCGATTGCATCGGCGCCATTGTTGTGCAGGAAGGAGGCCGGAGGGGCCGAATAGGACGAATAGGACCGATGGGACCAATGGGACCTATAGGAACCCACCACCCGGACAGGACAAGGGGGCGGGCGGGTCCTATTGGTCCCATTGGTCCTATAGGTCCTATTGTCCTATGCTCTCCGCTACCATGAAGGGCGAGAGCGGCGTGGGCGAAGCCTCGGCGGCGCGTGGAGTCGTTCCTCCGGCACCCAAAGTGCCCCCCATCACCCACCCGCCGGAAGCGGTCCGGCTCTTCAACCGCGAGTTCAGCTGGCTGGAGTTCAACCGCCGCGTGCTCGCCGAGGCCCAGGACGAGTCGGTCCCGCTGCTCGAGCGCCTCAAGTTCCTCAGCATCGCCTCGAACAACCTCGACGAGTTTCTGATGGTGCGCGTCGGGGCGATCCGCGAGCTCGTCGCGAGCGGCGTGCGCGAGCGTTCCGTCGACGACCTCACCCCGAAGCAGCAGCTCAAGGGAATCCGCGACCGCGTGAAGCTCCTGATGCGGGAGATGTACGCCTGCTTCGACGCGCTGGTCCCGCAGCTCCGCCGCAACGGCATCTCGATCGAAAGCTCGGCACGCCTGACCAAGAAGCAGCAGGCGCTCCTCGCCGACTATTTCCACGAACAGGTCGCACCGGTCCTCACCCCGCTCGCGTTCGACCCCGGCCACCCGTTCCCGTTCCTCGCGAGCCGCGCTCTGAACCTGGCGATCGTCCTCGGCAGCGGCCACGACGAGCGTCATGTCGCCTTCGTCCGCATCCCCTCGCTGCTTCGCCGCTTCGTCCCGATCCCCGGCACCGCCGGCCGCTTTCTCCCGATCGAGCGACTGATCGAGATGCACGTCGGCGAGTTCTTCCCGGGGCTGAAGATCTCGGAGGTCGTGGCATTCCGCGTCATCCGCAACGCCGACATCGCCCTTCCCGAGGACGAGGTGCAGGACCTGCTGAAGTCGCTGGAGACGGAGCTGCGGCGCCGCGACCGGCGCGAGGTCGTCTGGGTCGAGATCGAGCGCGACGCCGGCGACGTCCTGCACGACCTTCTCGAGCGCGAGATGAGCGCAGGACCGCAGGAGATCTTCTTCACGCCCGGTCCACCCAAGCTCAACGACCTCTCGGAGATCTACACCGCCGTCTCGAAGCCGTCGCTGAAGGACGAGCCGTTCAACCCGCGCATTCCGGTCGACCTCGCGACGAGCGACGACATCTTCTCGATCATCCGCCGGAGCGACGTGCTGCTCCACCGGCCGTACGACTCGTTCTCGGCAGTCGTCGAGTTCGTCCAGGCTGCGGCCGACGATCCCGACGTCGTCGCGATCAAGCAGACGCTCTACCGGACGGAGGCGGGATCGGTCGTCGTCGAGGCGCTCGCCCGTGCGGCGGAGCGCGGCAAGCAGGTGACCGCGATCGTCGAACTGCAGGCGCGATTCGACGAGGAGAAGAACATCGCGTGGGCGCGCCGGCTCGAGCAGGCCGGAGTGCAGGTCGTCTACGGGCTCGTCGGGATCAAGACCCACTGCAAGGTCTGCCTCGTGGTCCGGCGTGAGGACGGGGTGCTGAAGCGCTACGTCCACCTCTCCACCGGCAACTACAACGCCCGCACCGCCACCATCTACACCGACATCGACCTCCTCACGGGGAACGAGGAGTTCGCCGGCGACGCCGCGCAGCTCCTGAACCTCCTCACCGGCTACAGCATCGCGACGGTGCAGGACATCTTCGACCACACGGGCCCCGAGCTGCGGTGGAACCACTTCGTCGTCTCGCCGATGGACTACCAGCGCTGGGTCGTCCAGATGATCGAGCGCGAGATCGCGAACGCCGCGGCAGGAAAGCCGGCGCAGATCCTCGCCAAACTGAACTCGATCGTCGATGCCACCGTGATCGGAGCGCTCTACCGCGCGGCCGCGGCCGGCGTGAAGATCGACCTCATCGTCCGCGGCATCTGCTGCCTCGTGCCGGGCGACAACATCCGCGTAGTCTCGATCGTCGACCGCTTCCTCGAGCACACCCGCATCCTGCTGTTCCGGAACGGCGGCGAGACCGAGGTCTACGTGGCGAGCGGCGACTGGATGCCGCGCAACTTCTTCCGCCGCGTCGAGGTCGCCTGGCCGATCCTCGATCCCGACCTGAGCGCCCGCGTCGAGCAACAGATCCTCGCCACCTGCCTTGCGGACGACGTAAAGAGCTGGAGGCTGCAGCCCGACGGCTCGTACAAACGAAAGAAGCCGGGCGCCCATCCGGTCCGGAGCCAGGAACGCTTCATCGAGATCGCCCGTTCGGAAGCCGTGCGCCTCGCCCCCTACGACCAGGTGATCGTGAAGGCCGGCACGTTCCGACGCCGAGCGAAGAGGAAGAAGAAAAAGGACGGGTAGGGCGGGGACGAATAGGACCTATGGGACCAATAGGACCAATAGGAACCCACCACCCGGATAGGACGAAGGGGCGGGTGGGACCTATAGGTCCTATTGGTCCTATAGGTCCTATAGGTCCTATTGTCCTATCGGACCTACTTCTCTTCCCCCAGCTTCCTCAGCACGCGCGGCGTCAGCATCCACTCGAGCTCCGCGCTTCCGTCCTCGTTCACCCGGATGCCGTAGCAGCCGCCCTTCTTGAGCTCCATCCGGCGGCCGTTCAGTCCCACCAGTGCGGCGAAGTTCTCGCTGAGGTTCGGCTCGTGGCCGACGAAGATCACGCGCCGCTCCCGGATCCGTGCGATGAGATCGCGGAGCTCGTCCGTTCCATGTCCCGGTGCAACCGCGTCGTCGGTCGTCACGGCGACCCGTGAACGATAGGCTTTCGAGACCCAGAGCGCCGTCTGCATGGCGCGGAGCAGGGGGCTGGTGTAGATCGCCTGCGCCTTCGGGAATGCGCGCTCGAGGCCGCGCGCGATCCACTTCATCTTCGCGTGCCCCTCGGAGGTGAGGCTGCGGTCGTCGTCGGGCTTTCCGGCCGTCCGGTCCTCGGCGATCCCGTGACGCAGCAGGACGATGAAGCCGCTCTTCCCTTCTGCGGTCTCTTCGGTCTTCTCGCTCTTCTCGCTGTCCACGATGGGGACCGCCGCCGCCTCGGGTTTCGGTGCAGCTTTCCGGGGAGTGCGGGGCCGGGTGGAGGCCGGCCGGTCAGGACGTGATTTCGAAGTCGACATGGCGATCGAACACCTTTCCGAGATAGCGGGCCTGTTTTGCAGCGGCCGCCACCTCGATCTCCGCGTCTCCGCGGAGCCTGAGACGAATGGTCAGGACACCGTCGCGGTCGGCGATCACGAGGTCGCGAACGACGCCGCGCCTGCTCCGATCGAGCCCGTCCGCGACGCGCAGGATCGACGAGAGCTTCCGGACGGTTTCTTTCTGTGGCCGCGTGAGCGACGCGAAGTTCGAATGCTCGTCGCTCGGCTGGGCCTTGCGGTAATACCTCGCGACGTTCGCGACGACCATCACCTGCTCGGTCGTGAAGCCGCGCAGGCCTGCGTGGCTGATCAGGTAGTAGGAGTGCTTGTGGTGTCCCTGATACGAGACGTGTGTCCCCACTTCGTGGAGCAGCGCGGCGTACTCGAGCAGCTCGCGCTCGACGGTCTTGAGGTGGTGGATCTCGGGGGTCTGGTCGAAGAGGCGGAGTGCGAGGCGCGCGACGTGGGACGCGTGCGACAGTTCGACCTCGCTCCGTTCGGCCAGCGTCATCACCGAGGACCTGCGCACGCTGCCGCCGCTACCGCTGCGGCCGGAGGCGCCGGAGTCCCCCTCCTCGCGATCGATCACGTACTCGATGAGCCCTTCGCGCAGCGCCGCGTCGCAGGAGCGCAGCCGCTCGATGCCGAGACGCTCCATCAGCGTGTCGAGCACGACAGCGCCGGCGAGCAGCGTCTCTGCGCGCTTCTCGTCGACGGAAAAGCGCTGGGCGCGCTCCTCCGCGGTGAGCGGCGTCAGCTCCACGATCGTCTCCGCGAGACGGTCCCGCGCGAGCCATCGGAGGCCGGAGCTGATCTCGTCGGGAGAGGCGGCCCCGGCGATCTCGGACAGCGTCACGATCGTCCCGGAGGTGCCGACGGTGAAGTCGAACCCGACCGCCGCTGCGCGCGCGATCGCCTTCTTCATCGTCTTGCGGACGTGCTTGCGGCAGGCCTCGACCGCGGCCGGTCCGGCCGCACCTTCGAGCTCGAACTTCTGGGCCATCCGGAGCGCGCCGATCGCCTCGCTCGCCGTGAAGTAGACCTCGTCACTCTTCCCGACGATCAGCTCAGCGCTCCCGCCACCGATGTCGATGACCAAGGCCGTGCCGTCGTGGAAGTCGACCGCGCTGCGCACCGCCCGGTAGATGTAGTCCGCCTCTTCCTCGCCGGAGATGACCCGGACCTTGACCCCCGCTTCCGACTCCGCGGCCGTGATGAACCGCCTGCGGTTCGGAGCCTCGCGCATGGCGCTGGTCGCGACCGCGAGAATCTGCTGGACCTTCCAGCGCTCGGCGATCGACGCCATCGTCTTGAGTGCCGCGACACCCCGCTCGATCGCTTCGTCCGTGAGCGGCCGCCCTTCCAGGCTTCCGCGGCCCAGCTGGACCATCTCCTTCTCACGATCGACGATGCGGTATCCATGGCGATGCCGCTCGACGATCACCATGTGAATCGAGTTGGTCCCTACATCGATGGCTGCGATGCGCTGAGCCCGACGACGCATGTGTGCCAGCGATTCTAGTCCCGACCGGGAGGAGGGACGTGCAAAGAGTGACGGGTCCGATGTAAAGACCTCCCCGCGCCTTCCACCTCCCCGCGGCTTCCGTAGAATGCGCCGATGTCGAAACGAACCTTTGATGATCTCGTCCGCCTCATGACGACGCTCCGCGGTCCGGGCGGCTGTCCATGGGATCGCAAGCAGACGCTTCCCGACCTCAAACCGTTCGTCATCGAAGAGGCGTACGAGGTGGTCGACGCGATCGATCGCGACAGCCGCGAGGCTCTGATGGAGGAGCTCGGAGACATGCTCCTCGAGGCGGTGTTCATCGCCGAGATCACGCGCGAGGAGGGAACGTTCGACATCTACGACTCCATCACCGCGATCCACGACAAACTCGTCCGGCGCCACCCTCACGTCTTCGGCGACGTCGAGGCCTCCGACGCCGAGCAGGTCCTGGTCAACTGGGAGAAGCTCAAGAACGAGGAGCGGAAGGCGGAGGACAAGAGCATTCTCGCGGGCGTGCCGCAGTCGATGCCCGCGCTGCTCAAGGCGTCGCGGCTCACCGAGAAGGCGGCGCGCGTCGGCTTCGACTGGCGGCGGACCGAAGACGTGTTCGACAAGATCGACGAGGAGATCGCCGAGCTGCGCGAGGCGGTCGACCGGAACGACGCGGCGAACATCGCCGAGGAGATCGGCGACCTGCTGTTCACGATCGCGAACATCGCGCGGAAGGTGAACGTGAACGCGGAAGAAGCCCTGCAGGCGACCAACCGGAAGTTCATGCGCCGGTTCGAGGCGATGGAGACGGTCGTTCGCGCCAGCGACCGCGCACTCGACCAGCTGACCCTCGAGGAGATGGACGGACTGTGGGACGAAGCAAAAGCAGCAGAGCGCGCCTGAAGCGCTGGGCGCTGCCGCTCCTCCTCGTCGCGGCGATCGCAGCTCACGATCTGACCGCGCCCACCGGCCACGGCCTCGGCGCCCGCGCCGCGATCTTCCTCATCGACGAGTACCGCTC
>JBAQWH010000727.1:0-11758 GCA_049298815.1 Thermoanaerobaculia bacterium
TCGACGAAGCGACGCGGCGCGCGGTCGTCCCGCAGATCCTCGTCCGCGGCGACGTGATCGAGGCGTTGCCCTGGAGCGTCTGGATCGAGAGCGATCCCGTCCGCGACGGCGATCTGCTGGCCGCCGCAGTCGTCGACGCGAACCTCGTGACTGCGGCGCCGCTGCTGCGCGAGGTCGCCCGGATCTCACCGTCCCTGCGCGTCGTCGAAGCGCTCGGCTGCATCGGAGACGACGCCTCGATCGATCTTCTCGACAGCCTGCTCACCGACTCTGACGGACGGATGCGCGTCTTCATCTGGAATGCGCTGGGAAGGATCGGCGGCGAGCGCGTCCGCGCGATCTTCCGGCGAGCCGCATCCGACCTGCCGTCGGGAGAGGCGCGGTTCGCCTATCGCGCCTGGGCCGGTTGTGCCGCTTCCGACGACGTCCAGCACTTCCGCAGTGTGGCAGGCGATCACGACTGGCTCGTGCGCGCTGCAGTCGCGGACGTGCTCGCCCGATATCCCGACCCGTCGAGCTCCGAGGTGCTGTCCGCGCTCGCGCTCGATCCGGTCGAGGCGGTGGCGGAGAAGGCCGTCGCCATCGCCGTGACGCTCGACGCGAGGAAGTGAAGACGATGTCCGCGATGACGCCACAGGAGTACGAACTGCTCAACGAGTTCCTGTCGGAGCAGTTCGGACTCACTTTCCCCGAGCACAAGAAGGAGCTGCTCGAAGGGAAGCTCCGTCCGCGCATCGGGAGTCTGGGCCTCAAGAGCTTCTTCGACTACTACGTCTATCTGCAGTACGACTCGAACGGCGAGCTGCGCAAGCTCGCGCAACTGGTCACGAACAACGAGACGTACTTCTTCCGCGAGACCGGTCAGTTCGAGTCGTTCTTCGAGCATGCGGTTCCCGAGATCCGGAGCCAGTACGCCGCGACCAGCACCCTCCGGATCCTCTGCGCCGGCTGCTCGTCCGGCGAGGAGCCGTACACGCTGAGCATCTTCGCGAAGGAGAACCAGTTCCGGATGTGGGGCACGACGGTGTCGATCGACGCCTTCGACCTCGACGAGAGCCGGCTCGGGATCGCGCGGAAGGCGGTCTACGGAGCCTCGTCGTTTCGAGGCGTCGACTCCGAGAAGCTGGAGAAATACTTCGTGCCCCAGACCGACGGGAACCGCGCGGTCAAGCCGATGTACCGGTCGAACGTCGACTTCCGGGAGGGGAACATCCTCTCCGCGGACACCTATCGTTTCCCCGGGGTCTACGACGCGATCTTCTGCCGGAACGTCCTGATCTACTTCACCGAGTCGACGCTGCGGAAGGCGGTGGCGAACTTTGCCACGGCGCTCCGGCCGGGAGGGTTCCTCTTTCTCGGGCACTCCGAATCGATCATCGGGCTGACCGAGCAGTTCCATCCCGTACGCCTCGGTGACACCATTGCGTACCGGGTCGAAAAAGACTGATGACAGCATGAGCGCTCGGGTTCAGCGGCGGATGCGACTCGTCGTCGTCGACGATTCGACGTTCGTCAGGAAGGCACTGGTCCGGCTGCTCGCCGAGGAGCCGCGGATCGATGTGGTCGCCACGGCCGCGAGCGGCGAGGAGCTGCTCGCGAACCTCGAGGTCTGGCGCCCCGACGCGGTCACGCTCGACCTTTCGATGCCCGGCCTCGGCGGCCTCGCGACGCTCGACCGGATCCTCGAATGGCGCCGCATCCCGGTGATCATTCTCTCGACTCATTCGACCCTGAACGCTCCGCTCACCCTCGAGGCGCTGCACCACGGCGCCGTCGACTTCATCGACAAGGGGCAGTTCTCCCTCGTCGACTTCCAGGCGCTGCGCGAGACGCTCGTCGCGAAGCTCTTCGACACGACGCCGCATCCGGAGATCGGCGGCGGCTCGCAGTCTGCCTCCGCACAACCGGTGCTCCCGGCGGCTCCATCGGCGATGTCGCTCCTCCTGATCGGTGCGTCGACCGGGGGACCTCCGGCCATCCAGCAGGTGCTCGAGGACCTGCGCGCTCCTCTCCCGGTTCCCATCTGTATCGTGCAGCACATGCCGCTCGGATTCACGCGTGCCTTCGCGGAGCGGCTCAATGCGCATCTGCCCATGACGGTGGTCGAGGCCTCCCATGGCGAGCGACTGGTGGGCGGCACCGCCTACATTGCGCCGTCGGGGATGCACCTGCGGGTGCGGGCTGAAGGCGACGCGCTGGTCGGGATTCTGACGACCCGGCCGGAAGACGCGACGCACTGCCCATCGGTCGACGTCCTCTTCGAATCCGCGGTCGAGATCGCCGCCAGGTCCGTCGCCGTGCTCCTGACCGGCATGGGGTCGGACGGCGCGCACGGCATGTGTCGTCTGAAGGAAGCCGGCGCCTGGACGATCGTCCAGAACGAAGCGTCCTCGATCGTCTACGGGATGCCGCGCGCGGCTTACGAAGCAGGCGGTGCCAGCGAGCGCCTTCACATCAACCGGATCGGCGAGCGGCTTCGCGACCTGGTGCGTTTCGCACGGTAGTGTCTCCAACCGTGATGGCCGCGGTCGCCTGTCTCATCCCGATCGCGAGCTCGCACCTCGGTTACCCTACGCGCTCATGGACCGTTACCAGATCGCCCGAGTCGTGCTCGGCCTGGCCGTGGCCACGGCGTTTGCGATCGTTGGGACGCTCCCGTTCGTGCGGCGCTGGGAGCAGCGGCTCGGGCTGGGCGTGCTCGCCGCGTCCGGCTTTCCGATGCTGCTGCTCGGCTACGCGTTCAGCACCTTCGGCATCATCTCGCCGAGGACTCTGGTCGACCTGAGGCCGGTGTACGAGTTCGGGCTTGGATGGGTCGGCATGTTCGTCGGGATGCAGATGAACGTCCGCCGGCTCGACGAGCTGCCGCGGTGGTTCGGGACCGCGGTCGCGCTGGTCACCGTCCCTCCGACGCTGCTCGCCGCGGTCTCCTGCGCGCTCGCCCTCGCAGCCGTGGGCGTGATGCAGGGCTCGGGACTCCTGCGCGACACGATCGTTCTGGCCGCATGCGCGGCCGTCAGCGCGCCGGCCAATCTCCGGCTGCTGCTGCGCAATGCGCCACCGAAGGCAACGGACATCATCAGGACGATGACGCGGATGGATCAGGTGGCGGCGTTCGGGTTGCTCGCCCTGGCTGCGAGCCTGTTTCGTCCGGAGGTCAGCGTCGGTCTCTGGCGTCTGCCGCGGAGTGGCTGGTTTCTCATGACTCTCGGAGTCGGGTTCCTGATCGGAGCCGTGCTGTTTCTGCTGCTCCGCCACGTGGAGAGCCGGACCGAGGAGCTCTCCCTGGTCCTTGGCGGGATCGCCCTCGCGGCTGGGACCGCCGGCTACCTCGCGCTGTCGGTCCCTGTCGTC
Organism: Thermoanaerobaculia bacterium; assembly: GCA_049298815.1. Lineage (GTDB taxonomy): Bacteria > Acidobacteriota > Thermoanaerobaculia > Gp7-AA8 > Gp7-AA8 > JBAQWH01. The sequence continues at coordinate 3,355 of JBAQWH010000727.1, forward strand.
TGTGCGCTCGCCGGGACGGTGCTCGCGAATGCCCCCTACCGGCAGAAGTGGAGGCTGGAAGGGATGCTGGGCGATGCGGAGCGGACGATCTACCTGCTGATGCTCTTTCTCGTCGGCATGGCGTGGTCGCCCTTCGAATGGCAGGGGTGGGTGCTCGGAATCGTCTTTGCGCTATCGCGCGGGTACGGGAAGCTCCTCGGTGCGAGGGCGGCGGTCCGGGTGGCGCCCGAGGCGCTGCCGGACGCCCGGACGCTGGCACTCTCGATCCTGCCGGAGAGTGCGATCGCCATCCTCGTCATCTTCACGCTTGCCACGTCGCGGGGCGAGGCGTCGGACGCGGTGCGGTGGGGCATCAACGCGGTGATCGTCGGCAGCATCCTCACGGAAGTGTTCGTACAGATGCAGCAGCGGCGCCTCAGCCGGCTCGCTGGTCTCGACAGCGACGCGGCTGCAGGGGAGCCGGCATGATGTTCCGAGCGTCGATGAATCTTGCGATGATTCTCGTGCTCGCGTATGGGGCGCGCTCGTTCGTTCCCGCCGGCCAGACGATCACCGGGTCGGGTGCTGCCCTCGCTCTCGGATTCCTGCTGATTGCTGCAATCCAGATTGCGCACCTCGCTGACGCCGTTCACTTCCCGCACCTGACCGGCTATCTGCTCTGCGGTCTTCTCTTCGGCCCTCAGGTCCTTGGGATCATCAGCGAGCCGATGGTGGCCGATCTCGCGCTCGTGAAGGGGACGGCCGTCGGTCTGATTGCGCTCCTGGCCGGGTGCGAGCTGAACTTCATACGCCTGCGTCCGGCGCTGCGCGCGATCACGTCCGTGTCGATCGTGACGAGCGTCGTTTCGGGTCTGGCGCTCTGGGGGCTGTTCTTCTGGATCGCGTCGGTGCTGCCGGTGACGTCGGGCTATGGAACGCTCGAGCGCGCCGGCGTCGCCCTCGTCTGCGCGAACGTGCTGACCGCGTTCTCCCCCGCAGTGGTCGTCGGGCTGATCAACGAGACGCGTGCGAGCGGGCCCCTCAGCCAGCTCTGCATGTCGGTCGTGGTCGTGGCCGACCTCGCGATGGTCGTGACGTTCGCACTGACGACGTCGGTCGTGCGATCGCTCTTTCCGCAGGCCCAGAGCACGGGAGGATTCTCGGTTCTGGCGGAGCACATCTTCGGGTCGATCATCGTCGGGACGATGGTCGGTGCGGTCCTGGCGCTCTACACGCGACGCGTGCAGACACGAACCGGCCTGATGGTGTTTGCCCTTCTCTTCATCGTCGCGGAAGGCGGCCGGTTTCTGCATCTCGATCCGCTGCTCGTGGGACTGACCGCAGGACTTCTGATCGAGAACGCGAGTCCCGTGAGCGGAGAGGAGATCGCGCGCGCAGCCCGGCCGCTGGCGCTGCCGATGTTCGCGATCTTCTTCGCCGTCGTAGGGGCGGAGATCCACCTCGCGGCGTTCATCCATGTCGCGCCGTTCGCGGCGCTGGCTGCCATCACGCGCGCGGTCGCGATCTTCACCGGCAGCCACATTGGTACGAAGATCGGAGGAGTGCCTCGCGAGACGGCGCGTCTCGTCCCTCTGGGACTGCTGCCCCAGGCCGGGGTCGCGATCGCTCTGGCCGTGCTCGTGCTGAACGACTTCCCGCCCTGGGGTCGTGTTCTCGGCACCGTGCTCCTCGGCTCGATCGTCGTCAACGAGTTGGTCGGGCCGATCCTCTTCCGATACGCGCTCGGCAAGGCCGGCGAAATCGGGGCCGGGCAGCCGGTCGAAGAGGAAACGGCCGCGGTGCAGTGATCGCGCCCGGGCTTCGCCCTCTGTGCACCCTCTGTGTTCTCTGTGCCTCCGTGGTGAATCGAACGTGGATTCACCACAGAGGCACAGAGGACACGGAAGAGCACGGAGTATCCGTTTGAAGGCGCCGGGTGAGGGTTCGCGTGTCCTCTTCGTCGGCAACGACGCCGTCTTTTGCCTCCAAATGACAGGAGGGTTGGTCTCCGGATGGCGAATCGCGAGGTCTTGCCCGCTTTGCCCTCTGTGCACCCTCTGTGTTCTCTGTGTCTCCGTGGTGAACCGAACGTGGATTCACCACAGAGGCACAGAGGACACCGAGGATCACGGAGTATCACCGTCAACCCGCCGGGTGCGGGTTCGCGCGCTCCGACCGCCTCGACGCAACTTCCGGAACGTCGGTTCGTTCACTCCTTCGTAACCATCCGCCGGCACCGGTTTGGGTGCCTAATCGTCCGACATTCGTTCAGGAGGGGAGATGTCCATGCACCTTCGCCGTCTTACAGCAGTCGCATTACTGGTTCTTCTCGCGGCGGTCAGCGCCGCTGCACAGACGCGCGACCGCGCGTCGATTTCCGATGAGTACAAGTGGAAGCTCACCGACATCTACGCGAGCGACGACGCCTGGCGCGCAGCCAAAGAGAAGTTCGAGGCCGAGACCGCCGGGGTCGCGAAGTTCAAGGGGACGCTCGGGCAGTCTCCCGCGCAGATGCTCGTGGCGGTCGAGACGCTCACGAACATGAACAAGGAGATCTCGCGGCTCTTCGTCTACGCCGGAATGATCTCCGACCTCGACACGCGCGACTCGAAGTACCAGGCGATGAAGCAGGAGATGTCGCAGCTGGGATCGAAGTTCGCGGCCGCGATCGCGTGGGTCGAGCCGGAGATCCTCGAGATCGACGCCGCGAAGATCGACGAGATGCTCGCGGCCGAGCCGAAACTGAAGCCGTACACCTTCTTCCTCCGCGACCTCCAGCGCCGGAAAGCGCACACCCTCTCAGCGGCGGAAGAGAAGCTGATCGCCGACGCCAGCCTCATGATGCCGGCCGCATCGAACATCTACGGTCTCTTCACGAACGCCGACTTCCCGTTCCCGACGATCACGCTTGCTGACGAGTCGACGCGCAAGCTCGACCTCGCGACGTTCGCCGTCTCCCGCACCCTCCCGAACCGCGAAGACCGTAAGAAGGTCTTCGCAGCCTTCTTCGGCGAGCTGGGCAAGTACCGCAACACCCTCGGCGCGACGATGAACGCGAACGTGCAGAAAGACATCTTCACGATCCGCGCGCGCAAGTACGACTCGGCGCTCGAGGCCGCGCTCGACTCCAACGACATCCCGACGTCCGTCTACTCGAGCCTCGTCGACGGCGTGAACGCCAACCTGCCGACCTTCCACCGCTACCTGAACCTGCGCAAGCGGATGATGGGCCTCAAGGACCTGCACTACTACGACCTCTACGCTCCGCTGGTGTCGAGCGTCGACCTCGCGTACTCCGCGGAAGACGCGCGCAAGAACATCATCGCGTCGCTCGCTCCGCTCGGAAAGGACTACCAGTCGGTCATCGACAAGGCGTTCAAGGAGCGCTGGATCGATCTCTATCCGACCCCCGGCAAGCGCAGCGGCGCCTACTCGAACGGCGGTGCCTACGACGTCCACCCGTACATGCTGCTCAACTACAACGGCAAGTACGACGACATGAGCACGCTGACCCACGAGCTGGGTCACACGATGCAGAGCTACTACTCGAACAAGAACCAGCCGTACATCACGGCGGACTACCCGATCTTCGTCGCCGAGGTCGCCTCGACGTTCAACGAGGCGCTCCTCATCGACCACATGCTGGGGCAGATCAAGGACCCGGAGACCCGCCTCGCACTGCTCGGCAGCTACCTCGAGGGGATTCGCACCACGGTCTTCCGCCAGACGCAGTTCGCCGAGTTCGAACGGGCGATGCACGAGATGGCCGAGAAGGGGCAGCCGATCACCGGGGAAGCGCTCGACAAGCTCTACCTCGGAATCACGAGGAAGTACTATGGCCACGACAAGGGCGTGACGACCGTCGGCGACGTCATCCAGCACGAGTGGGCCTACATCCCGCACTTCTACCGCAGCTACTACGTCTACCAGTACGCCACCGCCTTCACCGCGTCGGCCGCCCTCTCGGAGAAGGTGCTGACCGGGAAGGACAAGAAGGCCGCGACCGACAAGTACCTCGCGTTCCTCTCGGCTGGCGGCTCGAAGTACCCCATCGATCTGCTCAAGGACGCCGGCGTCGACATGACCAGCGCCGAGCCGCTCGAGCTCACCATGAAGAAGATGAACCGCATCATGGACGAGATGGAAGCGACGCTCGCGAAGATGGGGAAGTAGAGGACTGCGGACTGAGGACTGAGTCGCGCGGAAGCCCGCGTAGCGGGCGACAGGAAAGGGATCTTGCCTGCCGCCCGCTACGCGGGCTCCGCTGTCATTGCGTTCCGGGTGCCCCGGCTGAAAAGCCGGGGCCTACTTCCTGCCGGCCGCTACGCGGCCTCGTTCCGCGCGAGCGATTCGGAGCAAGGCGGGGAGCGTCGCCAGGCGTGTACACTGCCGCCGGAAATGGGTCCTGAAATCCTCCTGATCGATTCGGACGCGGCGCACCGCGAGACGATCGAGAACCCTCTCCTGGCCGCCGGCTATCGCGTCGACGCGATCGCGCACGGTGACGCCGTCGCACACATCAGCCGCGAAGACATGAGCCGCTATTCGGCCGTGCTCGTCACGCTGACCGAGGAGCCGTCGTCCCTGGCGGCATCGCACCAGATGGGGGAGTACGTGGTGCACTTCATCAGTCAGCTCTGCCCGGAGGTCCTCCCCCGAGTCATCGCGATGACGGCGCTCGAGATCGTGTCGACGAGCGTCGCGAGCCGCTGCCGCATCGTCTGCGAGCCGATGGAGAGCGATCAGCTACTCGCCGCGGTGCGCGCGAGCTGACTGCGCGCGCCGGCAAGGCGCGCGGTGGAAAGCAGCCGGCGTAGCGAGGACTGATCGTCCGTCCCCGAGCAAGGGACTCCCACGGCCGTGTAGCATCGCCAGGTCATGACCTACGAAGCGATCTCGTTCTCGGAGAAGTTTGCGAAGTTCCGCGACCAGTTCAGCCCGAAAGTGATCGCGCAGATGAACGACTATCAGTTCAAGCTCGTGCGTGCCGAGGGCGATTTCGTGTGGCATTCGCACGAGGAGACGGACGAGACGTTCGTCGTTCTCGAGGGAGAGCTGGTCATCGACTTCCGCGACGGCAGCGTCACGATCCGCGCCGGCGAGATGTTCGTCGTTCCGCGCGGCAGGGAGCACAAGCCATTCGCGGCGACCGAGTGCAGGCTCCTGATCGTCGAGCCGTGCGGCGTCACGAACACCGGCGACGCGCCGGAAGGGGCGCTTACCGCGCCGCGCGACGTCTGGATCTGATGAGGATGCCCGTTTTGCTCATCTGCTGACCGCCTCCGCGCGATCCGTCGCCTTCGCCCGCGAGCCGAGCCACAACAGCAGCGCGGCAATCGCGCACGCGGCCGGGCAGACCAGCAGCGACAGGCGCATCTGGTCGGGGTTCGTCGCCACGCCCAGCACGTCGCTCACCTTGCCGATCAGCGGAGCCCCGATCCCGTAGGCCGCGATGTTGACCACCGAGAAGAAGACGCCGATCGCGAGGCCGCGGAGATGCGGACCGACGAGATCGTGGACGTCGGCGGTCGCCGGCCCGACCCAGCTCACCGCGAGGGCGTAGAGGACAATGTTGAGGACGACGAGCAGCGGGATGTTGTCGACGAACAGCAGGCCGAGCCAGAGCGGAACGGAGGCGAGAGCGGCGGTCGCGGTGAGCGCGAGACGCCCTCCCGGAAAGACCTTGGCGAGCCGGTCCGAGTAATAGCCTCCGAGGACCGTGGCCGGAACGCCGATCACGATCGACAGGATGCCACCCGCCATGCCGATGACGAGGATGCTCAGGTCGTGAACGCGGACGAAGAAGGTCGGGACCCAGATGCCGAGGTTGTTCGTCGCGAGACCGAAGATCGCGTAGCCGAGGAAGAGATAGCGGAGCGGGACGGAGCGGAAGATCGACTTCCAGTCAGAGGTCTTCTGCGTCGCGGCGGCCGACTCGGTGGCGCCGCGCGGCTGCTCGCGCAGCGTGAAGACGAGCACCGCGAGGAGCAGGCCGGGGAAGCCGAGGAAGTAGAAGGCCCAGCGCCATCCGTAGGCCTGGCCGATCCAGCCGCCGAGGAAGAAGGCGAGGCCGCCGCCGATGGCGATCGCCGAGGCGTAGACCGACTGTGCCGTCGCGCGCATCCGCGGGGGGAAGTAGTCGCTGAGCAGCGACAGCGCGGCCGGCCCGAGCGTCGCTTCGCCCACGCCGACCATGACGCGACAGAAGAAGATCGTCCAGAAACCGGTGCCGAAGCCGGTGAGGCCGGAGAAGAGGCTCCAGGTCGCGAGGCCTGCTCCGATCAGGATCTTGCGGTCGACCTTGTCCGCCAGCCGGCCGAACGGGATCCCGAGCAGCGTGTAGAAAATGACGAACGAGGTGGTGCCGAGCAGCGCGAGCTGCAGATCGGAGAACGCCATCTCCTTCTTGATCGGGCTGAAGAGGATGTAGATCAGCGTCCGGTCGAGGAAGTTCAGGACGTAGACGGCCGTGAGGACCATCAGCGCGTACCAGGAGTAGGCGGGGATGCGATCGGCAGGAGCGGGAGGAGCGGTGGCTGGCGACATGGCGGGCATTCTCGCACGGCAGAGTTCGGCGATGGTCCCCGCAGATCGGTAGAATCCAACGATGCCCAGCGCCGACCGCACGGCGGTCTTCAAGGCTCGAGGCCTCACGAAGGTGTATGCGATGGGCGATGTCGAGGTGCGGGCGCTCGACGGGGTCGACGTCGACCTCTTCGAGGGCGAGCTGGCCGTCCTGCTCGGCCCGTCCGGCAGCGGGAAGTCGACGCTCCTGAACATTCTCGGCGGCCTCGATGTCCCGACGTCGGGCGAGGTGCGGTACCGCGAGCACGACCTCACCGTCGACGATGACGCAGCGCTCACACGGTACCGGCGCGAAAAGGTCGGCTTCGTCTTTCAGTTCTACAACCTGATTCCGAGTCTCACCGCGCGGGAGAACGTCGCTCTCGTGACCGACATCGCCACCGCGCCGATGCGTCCGGAAGAGGCGCTCGATCTGGTCGGCCTCTCCGAGCGTCTCGATCACTTCCCGAGCCAGCTCTCCGGCGGAGAGCAGCAGCGGGTGGCGATCGCCCGCGCGATCGCGAAGCGTCCGGAGGTCCTTCTCTGCGACGAGCCGACCGGCGCGCTCGACTACGCGACCGGCAAGCAGGTGCTCGAGGTGATCGAGCGGATCAATGAGGAGCTCGGCACGACCACCGCCGTCATCACGCACAACGCGGCGATCGCGGCGATGGCCGACCGCGTGATCCGGATGCGCTCGGGCCAGATTGCGGAGGTCCTCGTCAACGCGGTGCGGCTCTCACCGTCGGAGCTGAGCTGGTGAAGGCGATCGACCGCAAGCTGCTGCGCGACATCCTGCACCTGCGCGGCCAGATGATCGCCGTTGCGATGGTCGTCGCGAGCGGCATCGCGACGCTCGTCACCATGCGGAGCGCGTACAGCTCCCTGGAGGACTCGCAGAAGATCTACTACCGCGAGGCGCGCTTCGCGGAAGTCTTTGCCGCGGCGCGCCGCGCGCCGAACGCGCTGATTCCGCGGATGCAGAACATCCCCGGGGTCGCCGTCGTGCAGACGCGCATCGTGCAGGACGTGACCGTCGACATCCCGGGCCTCGAGGAGCCGGCAATCGGACGGCTCGTGTCGGTGCCCGAGCGCGGCCGACCTCTGCTCAACGAGGTCATCCTCCGCCGCGGCCGGTGGCTGGATCCCGGGAAACACGATCAGGTCGTGATCAGCGAGTCGCTGGCGCTTGCGAACGGCCTCGATCCCGGCGACCGGGTCGGCGCGGTCATCAACGGGCGCTGGCGCGAGCTCGTAGTCGCCGGGATCGGCCTCTCGCCCGAGTACATCTACGAGATCCGTCCGGGCGACCTCTTTCCCGACAAGCGTCGCTTCGGCATTCTCTGGATGAGTCACGAGGCGCTCGAAGGGGCGTTCGACATGCGCGGCGGATTCAACAGCGTCGCCCTCACGCTCACGTACGGTGCGAGCGAATCGCTCGTCATCGATCGGCTCGACGACCTGCTCGAGCCGTGGGGCGGGACGGGGGCGTACGGCCGCGAGGAGCAGATCTCGCACCGCTTCATCTCGGACGAGATCCGCGGCTTGCGGGTGAACGCGAAGATCGTCCCGGCGATCTTCCTCGGCGTCGCCGCGTTCCTGATCCACCTCGTGCTCTCGCGGCTCGTGCAGACCCAGCGCGACCAGATCGCTGTGCTCAAGGCGTTCGGCTACACGAACTTCGACGTGGGGCTGCACTACCTCGAGCTTGCGACCGCCGCGGTGCTGGCGGGGACGGTCGTCGGAACCGCTGCCGGGTTCTGGCTCGGCTCGGGGCTGATGACGATCTACCGCGACTTCTTCCACTTCCCGAGGCTGCACTACGTGCTCGAGCCGTCGCTCGTCGCCGTGGCGGTGGGTG
>JBAQWH010000728.1:0-1736 GCA_049298815.1 Thermoanaerobaculia bacterium
ACTGGGTCGAGACCTTCAACACGCCGTTCGGCACGCAGCAGGACGTCCTCCGGATCGTCGACGCGGCGGCGCAGAGCAACGCGAACGCTCTCTTCGTCCAGGTCCGCAGACGCGGCGACTCGTGGTACCTCGACACGAAGGAGCCGCTGACCGAGAGCGCCGGCTTCGGGGAGCCCGACTCCTCCGGGCGGCCGACGCTCGATCCGCTGCGCTACCTCATCGAACAGGCGCACGCCCGCGCGATCGAGGTGCACGCGTTCGTGATCGTCGGCGCCGTCAATCGCGACGACCCGGCCACCAGGGTCCCCGCCGATCCGCGCCACGTCTTCCTCGAGCACGTCTGGGACAGGACCGCGGGCGCCCCATATGACGGCTCCCGCCAGTGGGCTACGCGCGCGCTCCCCCACAACACCACAAACACCTCCTACGGCGGCTACCGCTTCGGCACCGAGTGGTACCTCGACCTCGGGCATCCCGAGGCCGCTGCGTACACGGTCGACGTGCTCGCACATCTCGTGCGGCAGTACGCGATCGACGGGATCCACCTCGACCGCATCCGCTACCCGGAAGCTCCGATCGACGCACCCCGCGGCATCAACGTCGGCTACAACGAGACCAGCGTCGCCCGCTTCAAGGCGCGATTCGGAAGTGCCGCACGTCTTTACTTGGATTCCGACATCGGAACGGGCGGGATCACCGCCGCAGACGTCGGCCATCCGCGCACCGACGATCCGCTGTGGAGCCAGTGGCGGCGCGATCAGGTGACCGACTTCGTCCGCCGGCTCTATCTCACCGTCAAGACGATCCGCCCGGCGGTCCGCGTTTCCGCCGCGCTGATCACGTTCGGCAGCGGGCCATCGGCCGCCGGCAGCTTCGCGAACACAGAGCCGTACTGGCGCGTGTTCCAGGACTGGGAGGGATGGGCACGGGCCGGGCTCGTCGACCTGCTCGTCCCGATGGTCTACAAGCGCGCACACACGACCAGCGAAGCGACCGCGTTCGACGACTGGTCCGGCTTCACGGTCTCGACCGCGCACGCCAACCACGCGCTCGGCCTCATCGGCCTCGGCGCATACCTCAACTCCGTCGAAGGAACGATCCGCCAGGTTCGCGGTGCGCGCGCGCTCGGCGCCGACGGCGTCGTCTTCTACGCGGTCGGAAGCACGATCCCTGGCACGACGACATCGAACAGCACGAATGCCGCAGTGGCGTCGAACCCGTTCTCCTATCCCACCGCCGGCCTCTCGACCCCGAAGTGGCCGAACAGCGACTTCTTCTCTGCCCTGCGGACCGGCGCGAACGGCGACGGACGGACACGGTTCGAGGCGCCGTCGAGCACGCCGCTCTACAACGAGACCGCAGCGACGCCCTCGCTCTCCCCGCGGACCTGGGTTCTCGGCAGCGTACCCAATGCGGACGGCATCGAAGTCGTTCTCGAAGAGACCGGGACGCACGCGACCCACACGACCCGCACCGACGGCAACGGGTTCTGGGGATTCAGCGGCCTCCCGGCCGGGACCTGGCGCGCGACGGCACGTCTCGCCGCGGGCGACGTGACGTCCTGCGCGTACCGGGTCGAGACCGGCGTGGCCGTCACGATCCAGATGAGCCCCTGCGGTCCGCGCCGTCGCGCAGTCGGCGTTCGCTAGATCGCCTCCCGAAGCCGCCCGCCGTGCTGCGCCCGGAGTACACTCCTCGGCACCCCGGACTCTCGTCCACGGGCGGGGAGGAAGCAC
>JBAQWH010000729.1:0-5811 GCA_049298815.1 Thermoanaerobaculia bacterium
CTTTCTCGGTGTAGACGAGGCGCCAGCCCGCGTTCTCGATCCCGGCGAGCGGCGCTCGCGGCGCTACGTTTCGCACCCGGGTGGTGAGGAAGCCGGCCCAGTCGTGCTCGGCTGCGCCGTTGAGCGCGGCGACGATGTCGTCGAACGTGTACGGCTTCAGGTCGGGAGAGCCGTCGCGTCCACCGTGGAACGCGCGCATGAAATCGTCGAGCGAGCGTTTGCCGCCGCTCTTCTGCCGGATGATCGTGTCCGCCTCGAGCCAGACGAGCGTCATCTCCGAATAGAAGTCGGCACCCCGCCGGTACGAGGCCCAGGCCGACGGCGCACCGAAGAGTGTCTGCGCCGAGACCGCGGTGTCGGCGAGCGGACGCCACGCGCGGCCCGGCTTCACGTCGAGCTCAGCGGCGGTCTGCGCGAGCGCCTCGCGGAAGTGCTCGGCTTCCCACAGCCCGCTCCGCGCCGGCAACAGCGCCCCGAGGAACGTGGTCAACCCTTCGTAGACCCAGAGGAGCTCGGTCTGGAGCGGCTGCTGGTAGTCGCTCAGCACCATGTCGGCCGGACGCCGGAACTTGCCGTTCCAGGTGTGCGCGAACTCGTGCGCGAGGAGTCCCGCCAGTCCGCGTCTCGACTTCTCCTCGAGCAGCGTCCGCTCGCCCATCCGGTTGTCGCTCGACTCGTGATGTTCGAGCCCGAAGTGCTCGATCGAATCGCTGAGCGCGACCAGCCAGTGGTAGCGCGCGTACGGCCGGGCTCCGAAGATCGCGCCGCTCTCGGCGACCAACCGCTCGTAGCTCTCGGTGAAGTTCTCAGGCAGTTCGAGTGCGGCCGGGCTGTCCGCGGCGATCTCTATCTGATGGGGGATCGTCCCGCCTTTCAGCGGCACGGAGGTCATGTTCGCGCCGAGCAGGACAGGCGAGTCGATCAGCGTCACGAGCGACACCGGCGCGAACGTCACCTCGCCCGCCGCCTGCCGCACTGGTCGCAACGCCGTCGCGAATTTCCACCCCGCCGGATATTTCAGCGTCGCTTCGACCTCGATCGACGCTGCGGACGCAACCGACGGATACAGCAGCGCCGTGTTCCAGCTGATCACCGCGAGCTGCGAGGTCACGCTCGCGCCCGACGAGAATTTGCCTCCGGTCACCGGGGTGAGGAAGTCGAGGGTCACGTCGATGCTCGACGCCCCGTCGGGGACGACCACCCTGAACGCGAACATGTCGGAGGGGTCGCGCTGCCAGGCGAGCGGCTTCTCCCCCGCCGCGACCTGCACCCCGACCAGATCAACGATCGGTCCGCTCGGACCGTGCTCGCCCGGGATCCACTTGGGGTAGAGAAGCGTGAACGGCCCGGGAACCGCAGGAATCGTCAGCTTCGAGTGAAGCATGCGGCGCCCGACGTCGGTCGCATCGAGTGTCAGCGTGACTTTCTGTGCGGATGCGGATACGGCGATCAATCCTGCGAGCACGACTGCGGCAGCCCGTGAGAAGCGCATTTGTTGTCTCCTGTGCGGCGCAATGGTAGCCGACACGACCGGCCAATTCGCCACCGGAGGCCACCTCGGCTATCCTGCCGTCACACCCCAACCGGATTGAAGGAGGAGCGCCCAATGCCCCCTGTCGAGATGACTCCACTGCTCTCGCTGTGGCTTCCGATCATCGGCTCCGCGATCATCGTCTTCGTGGCGAGCTCGCTGATCCACATGCTCACGCCGTGGCACAACGCGGACTACCCGAAGCTCCCGGACGAGGACAAGGTCGCCGACGCGCTGCGTCCCTTCGCCATCCCTCCCGGCGACTACATCATGCCGCGCGGTGCGACGATGAAGGAGATGTCGTCTCCCGAGTTTGCCGAGAAGCGCAAGCGGGGACCGGTCGTGATGATGACCGTCTTCCCGAACGGCGACCTGGGGATGGGACGCGAGCTCACCCTCTGGTTCCTCTACCTGGTCGTGGTCAGCATCTTCGCCGGTTACATCGCCGGCCGCGCGCTGCCCCCCGGCGCCCACTACCTCGAGGTCTTCCGCTTCGCCGGCGCGACCGCGTTCGTCGGCTACTCGCTGGGGATCTGGCAGATGTGGATCTGGTACAAGCGGGCGCTCGGCACGACGATCCGCTCGACGATCGACGGCCTGCTCTACGGGCTTCTCACAGCCGGCATGTTCGGCTGGCTCTGGCCGAGATGAACCGCGGCGGCCTTAGCGCCGCCAGACGAATCCGGGCTTTCGACGGCCTTCTCCCCGTTCGCGGGGGGAAGGCTCCCTACCGGTCGAACACGAGCCGCGAGATGACGATCCCGGCAAAACCGGCGCCGAGGCAGAGGACGAACGTCCCGGCGGCATTCGCGAATGCGGAGCCCCAGTGCCCGGTCCGGATCAGCTGCATCGTCTCCCAGTTGAAGCTCGAGTAGGTCGTGAATCCGCCCAGCAGCCCGGACGCGAGGAACAGCCGCACGTCCTCGGAGAGCAGATCGGTCGACGTCCCGAGGTGCATGACCACGCCGATCAGGAACGAGCCGGAGACGTTCACGACCATCGTTCCCCACGGGAAGCCAGCGCCGAGCATTGCGGCCGCCCACGAAGCGGTGAGATAGCGCGCGCCGGAACCGATCGCACCGCCGAGGCAGATGAGCAGAAAGCGTGACATCGACCGCGCATTATGCCGTGTGCGTCGCACCATCGGACTTCCCTGTACACTCGGCGGCGGTGATTCACTTCTACCACGTGACCAAGCGTTTCGAGCGCGACTCGACGGCGCTGCACGACATCACGTTCCACATCGAGAAGGGGGAGTTCGTCTTCCTGACCGGGCCGAGCGGCGCGGGCAAGTCGACGCTGCTGAACCTCATCCTGCGGCAGACGAAACCGACCGAGGGGCAGGTCGTGGTCAACGGGCGCAACCTCAACGCCATGCGCCCCTCGCAGCTCCCCTACTTCCGCCGCGAGATCGGCATCGTCTTCCAGGACTTCAAACTGATCGAGCGGATGACCGTCTTCGAGAACCTTTCGTTCATCCTCACGGTCCTGAACGTGCCGCCGAAGGAACACAAGAAGAAGGCCTACCAGGCGCTCCGCGCGGTCGACCTGCACCACAGGCTCACCGCGTACCCGCTCCAGCTCTCGGGGGGTGAGCAGCAGCGCGTCGCGATCGCGCGGGCGCTGATCAACGACCCGATGATCGTCATCGCGGACGAGCCGACCGGGAACCTCGATCCCGACCTCGCACGAGAGATCCTGCAGATCTTCGTCGAGGCGAACCTCCGCGGCTCGACGGTCCTTTTGGCGACACACGACCGGGAGCTGATCCGGAGCAGCGGACGACGCGTGATCGCTCTCGACCACGGCCGCATCGTCGACGAGAAGCCCGCGAGGGTCGAACGACCTGCGAAACCGGAAGGCGTATTCGGGATCGGAACGTAGCGCCTGAGGGAGGGCTGATCGGCTGAGTTCTACGCCGCGTCGGTCCTGCTGCGCACCGAGAAGGCGCTGCCGACCCAGCCGGCGAGCATGCCGCCGATCAGCAGCGCGGCGATCTTCTCGGGCGAGAGGAACCCGGCAACGAGGAATCCCCAGAGCGCTGAGCTCGAGGCCTCGAGACTGCGTCGCGCGAGCTCGAAGGCGCCGTAGAGCAGTCCGACCGCCAGCGCTCCGCCGATCAGCCCCTGGAGGATTCCTTCGACGACGAACGGGCCGCGGATGATCCGCTCGGTCGCGCCGACGAGGCGCATGATCTCGATCTCCTCCCGGTAGAGCATCATCGTCAACCGGATCACGTTTGCGATCGTGAAGGCGGCCGCAATCGCGAGAATCCCGCCGGCCGTGAATCCGACCGCGTTGATGATCCCGATCAGCCTCCTGAGGCGCGCGATCCACTCCCAGTCGTACTGCACCTGGTCGACTCCGTCGAGGCGCCTCACCGCCTGCATCGCGTCCGCGAAACGCTTGCCCTGCAGTGCCGCCGGCGAGACCTCGATCTCGAAGGAAGCCGGGAACGGGTTCTCGCCCACCTGCCCGAGGACCTCGTCCAGATGCGTGAACCACGACTTGAACCGAGCCAGCGCCTCGTCGGGGGTGACGAGCTTCCGGTTGCGGAGGTCGGGGTGGGCGGCGAGGAAGCGGTCGACCGCCTCGATCTGCGCCGGCGTGCTCGACGGCATCAGATACACCACCGCCCGCGACTTCCCCTGCCATCGCGCCACCGCCCGCTCGAGGTTCTCGGACACGAGCAGAAACGTACCGAGCGTCAGCAGCGAGATCGCGATCATCCCGATCGCCACGAAGCTGGTCCGCTTCGACACCCACATCCGACGCACGGCTTCGCGGAAGAAGTAGCCGACCGTCCCCGTGGGCACGTCGGGATCGGTCCTGCCGGGGATGAAGTCGCGAGGCACGAAGAGAATTGTATGAGAACGCCAAACCGGACGAGCGCGACCGAGTCACGGTCCGCGGCAGCGGCTCCCCTATAATCGCGCGCGCCATGGGTAAGCAATCCGAGACTCTCTTTCAGCGTGCACAGCAGGTCATCCCCGGAGGCGTGAACTCGCCGGTCCGGGCGTTCAAAGGCGTGGGCGGCACTCCCGTCTTCATCGAGATGGCGCAGGGATCGCGCATCTTCGACGCCGACAATCTTCAATACATCGACTGCGTCGGCTCCTGGGGGCCGATGATCCTCGGGCACTGCCACCGCTACGTCGTCGAAGCCGTGAAGAAAGCCGCAACGCGCGGCTTCTCGTTCGGCGCGCCGACTGCGGGGGAGATCGACCTCGCGGAGATGGTCGTGGAGGCAGTGCCGTCGATCGAGATGGTGCGTCTCGTCAACTCCGGCACCGAGGCGACGATGAGCGCCCTGCGCCTCGCGCGCGCCGCGACCGGACGCAACAAGGTCCTCAAGTTCGACGGCGGCTATCACGGCCACGTCGACTCGCTGCTCGTGAAGGCCGGATCCGGCGGGGCGACGTTCAACGTGCCCGACTCCGCCGGCGTGCCGGCAGTGGTGGCGGCCCTCACCCTGAGCGTTCCGTACAACGACCTCGACGCGGTCCGCGCCGCGGTCAAGGAAGCGGGCGAAGACCTGGCGGCGATCATCGTCGAGCCGGTCGCCGGAAACATGGGCTGCGTCCCCCCTGCTCCCGGTTTCCTCGAAGGTCTGAGGACGATCTGCGACGAGAGCGGCGCCCTGCTGATCTTCGACGAGGTGATGACCGGCTTCCGCGTCGCGTACGGTGGAGCCCAGGAGCGATTCGGTATTACGCCCGACATTACGACGCTGGGAAAAATCATCGGCGGTGGGATGCCGATCGGCGCTTACGGCGCGTCGCGCAAGATCATGGAGCTCGTCTCGCCGATGGGACCGATGTACCAGGCGGGAACGCTCGCGGGGAACCCTGTCGCCGTCGCGGCCGGACGCGCGACGCTCAGCGTGCTCCGGAAGTCGTCGATCTACGACGACCTCGAGGAGCGCGGCTCGGAGTGGGAGACCGGCGTCCGCGCCGCCGCCGAGAAGCACAACGTCCCGCTGACGATCAACCGCGTCGGATCGATGTGGACCGTGTTCTTCACCGAGGGACCGGTGACCGACTACACGAGCGCCGACCGGTCGAACCGCGAGAAGTTCGCACGGTTCTTCCACCTGATGCTCGGCGAAGGGGTCTACCTCCCGCCCTCGCAGCTCGAAGCCGCATTCTTCTCCGCCGCGCACGCGAAGAAGGACATCTCGCAACTCGTCGAGCGCGCGGACCGCGTGCTGAAGAAGGTCGCCTGGGAGTTCGAGAAGTAAGACGACGCGCGCGTCGCCTCCTGAGCCGCGGCGCGGCGGC
>JBAQWH010000730.1:0-9302 GCA_049298815.1 Thermoanaerobaculia bacterium
GCGGCACACCGGCGAGCAGTCGTCTCACTCGCGTCACGGTCGGCGGCGTTAGTCGAGTGTCCATGTACCTACCGTACAGGTGCAGGCAAGAGGCGACGTTTTCGCGGCCATCACTTTCTCCGCCCGATCGGCTGCAAGTTGCTCGGCGCGGTCGGATCGTCGGCAGTGGCGACGACGTTGCGGGAAACGAAGCGCTCCAGGTCCTCGCGTCGATACCGGATGATCCCGCCGACCTTCAGGTACCGCGGCCCACGGCCGGCGCTGCGCCAGTGCGCCAGCGTGCTCGTCGAGACTCCGCGCAGGTAGTGGGCCGCCTCTTCGGGCGTGTACAGGCCCTGCTCGGCGTCGTCGTGAAGCGGGAGCGTGCTCATGCCTGCCGCTCCTGGATCTCGTCGATCGCGGCTGACAGTCGATCCAACTCCCCGCCCTTCGCCCTTGTCGCATCGCGCTCGATGATCGACGCGCGGGTGAGCGACATGCCGGCCTTGGCGGCGACGTCGGCCAACGTGAGAACCGCGCGCAGGCGCTTCTCGCGGAGAGGCGTAATCGCGAACATGCGACGCCGCCACGGGTGCTGATGTTCGGGTGAGGTCGTGTCGTGTTTCACGAGACCCACCCTAAAGAGGAATTCAGTTGCTGAGGAGTGACGTAACTCTGTTGTGTCCCACCAAAGCCACGTTAGCGGGACACAACTCTGTTTTGTCTCATGAGAGGGGGTGTTTCGGGTCGCGACAGCTTTTCGCGTCGCACGCCTCGCGGCCCTTCTGGAGCTTCTTTCGAAGAGTCTCCGGCTTCAGTCCGTGGCGGTTCTCAAGTACCCGGTTCGCCTTGCTTCGGGTCGAGCTGGAGCCGAAATCACCGCCGGCGGCGATGATCTCGGCAACCCATTCGACGTGAAGCGCGCGGTCTACATCGCGAACCGATCGCGGGCCACCACTGCGCGGGCGACGGAGTCCGACCGCCACGCCGAAGGTGTCGAGCGCGGCCTGCTGTACTTGCAGCGCCTCGCGCATGACGTCCTGCTGCATGTGCGCGGCCCCAGCGACGATCACCCGCATCACCGCCTCTTGCAGCGCGGTGACTGCATCACCAACTCGCGCCGGCATCCGCTTGGTCTCGCGCCACAGCTGGATGCCTTCGCTAATCGCTGCGCTGGGGAATCGCACCCGGTGCTGCTCGGCCTCGATCACGGACCATTGCTCATCCGTGATCAGTCCTGCATCTCGGTCCTCGACAAGAGACTCCATCAGGGAGGCGTATTGCTCGGAAAGGCGGACGTACTCTGCGGCGAGACGCTCGCGCGGATCGCCTCCTTCGGGCGGCAACGGCGGTTCCTTTCGGCGTCGCATGTCTCAGTCCCTCAACCCTTTGCGGAGTCGTCGCCGCTGGCGCGTGCAGCCACTCGTGCAGCCGGGGTCCCGCTCGCGACCTTTTCGGAGTCGTCGCCGAGAATGTTGAAAGCCTCGGCCATGTGTTCTGGGCTCAGGTGCGCGTAACGGGTCGTCGTCGCGATGTTCGAATGACCGAGCGCTACCTGGATCGTGCGCAGCGGCTTCCCGCTGATCGCCATCCATGATGCGGCGGTGTGCCGGATCGTGTGCGGTGTCAGTTCGTCGCGGAGCCCGGCGATCTTCTTCGCGGCGTTGAAGGCGCGCTGCACTTCGGCGTTGTAGTACGGCCGACCGTCACGCTGAAAGACGAGCGCGGCCGGCGTACCGCGGGGCAGCTGTTCGAGCGTGGCGCGGAGCTGCGGGGCCATCGGGACCGTCTTCACTCGGTTCCTCACCTTCGACTGCGTGAGAGTCACGGTCCCGTGGTTGAAATCGACGTCCTCCCACTTCAACGAAAGAACTTCGCCGAGGCGGGAAGCGGTGAACAGGAGTGTGATGAAGACCGGCCGGAACTCGCGCAGTCGTTCGAGGTACTCGTCTGACGCCTCCGAATCCGGCTTCATCCCGGCGCCGAAACGGCGCTCAACAGTCGCCGAGGCTCCGAGCTTGACGGGTCCAAAGTGCCGGACTTTCGCGCGGTATGCGCGCCAGCGTTCCTGATCATCGAAGGCGGTGACGAAGTGTTCCCATTCCTCCCGCGCGAAGTAGACCGTTTTCCGGTCGTCGGTCTCGATCGACGAGACGCGCCCGAGAGCAGGGCACTGAACGTCGAGCGAACGGAAACCCCAGCGCAGCACTGCGCGGAGTGCGTTCCACTCGCGATTGATCGTCGAGTCTTTCACGCTCTTCTGCCTCTTCGCCTGGTACGCCTCAACGTCGCCGGCCTTGATCGCGCTCACTCGCATGGTGCCGAAGTGAGGATTCAGGTGCTGCGTGATGATCGCCTCGGCCCGCTCTCGCCCGCTCTCGCTCATCTTCTTCGTTTCGAGGTATCGGGCGGCGAGCTGGGCGAAGGTGATCCGATCCGATCCGGAACCATTCAGCCGGCGTGACGACGCCTCCGCGCATCGCTCCTGGTACTTCGCCTTCGCCTCCTCGGCGGTGTAGCCCTTGAGCGTCTCCTGCGTGTAGGTCGAGCGGATACGCTTCCTCTTCCCGGTCTCGGGATCGACGGCAGCGGCAGCCGTTGAGCGGCCGGCGTAGTACCTGATCACCCACGTGTCGGGGCCGATCTGCTTCGGCCACCCGGTCTGCTTTTTCTTTTTTCTAGGCATTTGTCCCGGCCCTCCGGCGGTACGTCCTAATTCGACTCCGACTCGTTACGTCGTAGCGGTTTGGCATCCCTGATTGCTTGCCGAAGGTCCTGAAGGGTTTCGATCAGGTCGCCGAGCGCGGCGTCGAGTACCGCCGCTTCGTCGTTCGACAACATCTCGTTCTCGCAGACCGCAATCAACGTATCTGTGGCATCAGCGGCACTGCGAAGCCTAGCCACGTGGCTGCGGAGAAATGGCACCAATGGGTCTTTCACTTATCTACCCTCCCCCGTTCCTTCACGTCAGACGGGCCGCCGCCGTCCATGAGCCGTGGATCATCTCTAAAAGCCAAGGTGAGAGTCTGTGCGTCCCATAGCGCGCGTCGCGTGGCAGTAGAGAAAACGTCCTCCCGGCTGATCCCTCGCCCGGCGCTGAGGTAGTGAACCGCGGCCTGCGCGTCGCGGTTGCAGACTTCAAGAACGACGAGTGCCGGGTCGATCGCGAGCAGGTCGGCGGCCTCGTCGATCGTGTACTCGTCTCTCGTTTCCATGATGAAGCGTCGCAGGTTCGCCACGTTGCGTGCGTCCCATGCGTGGGCTTCCGCCCCTTCAAACTGAGGCAGCTCAATCTGCCAGAGCGGTATGCCGTTCCACTCCTTCAGGAACTCCGCGACGGTAGCGGCGGGCGCGTTCTTGCCGTTCATCGCTGCGCCTCGGCCGAGATCGTCACGGCCGCGTAGTCGATCTTCTCGGCGCCTTCGAATTCCGCCGATCGCTCACCCTCGATCGCGACGAGCAACTCCGACGCGATCATCCGTTCAAGCGTCGTCTTCTGCGCCTTCGCGGCGTTCCCCAGCTCACGGACAACCCAGCGCGGCAGCTTCACCGTGACCGGCTCCGCCGTCAGCTCGGAAGCCGGATCGACGGTCGCGATTGCCGCCGCGATGTCGAGCGGATTCACGAAGCCGAAAATGAAGTCGGCGACGCGGGCGCGGCCTTCACTGGCCACGCGCTCCATGACGACACAGTCGTCCTCCTCGAACAGCGACGCGAGCGTATCCGGCTCGAAGATCGCGCGGACGTCCGACCGGGTGTAGTTGTCCTTCGGATCGGCGAAGAATGAGATCAGGGCCTTCGTTGCGGTACGGTTCATGTGCTTCGGCTCCTCATTGGTTGAGTGCCGACGACTTGGCGGGAGCGGCGGAGTGCCGGAGCGTTGTACTCTTCGCATGCGTGCTGAGTCGCTCGATCTCTCGCGGGTC
This sequence comes from Thermoanaerobaculia bacterium, assembly GCA_049298815.1. Lineage (GTDB taxonomy): Bacteria > Acidobacteriota > Thermoanaerobaculia > Gp7-AA8 > Gp7-AA8 > JBAQWH01. The sequence continues at coordinate 3,906 of JBAQWH010000730.1, forward strand.
GGGTCGGCTTCGGCCCTAACGGTCGCTGTTTGCGCAGCGGCCGTTACTTTTTCGGCCTCGGAGTGTCGAGCGTCACGCGGATGCCGAGCGCTTCGACGAGCCGCTCCAGCGTGTCCAGACTGACGCTCTCAACCTTCCGGTTCACGATCCGGGAGAGCGTCGATTCGTTGACTCCAGTTCGCTGCGCGAGCTGGTAACGCGTCTCGCCGCGGTCTTCCGCCTGGCGAATCGCGGCAACGAGCGTATCGAAGAGTCGGCCCACGTCGGATGAGTCTACCGGGGCTGCGGTTGCTCTGTTTCCTTGCATAGCAGCAAGTATACGGCCGCTCCTTGCTTCGAAGCAAGCAACCCGTGACTCCGGCGCTACGCTGAAGGCATGGCGATCGACTTCAGCTCACCGCATCTCGCGATCCTCGGCGCCGACGACGTGCACGCGCAGCTCGACGGGATCGGGCAGCGAATCGAGGACATGAGCCCCGTCATGCGCGGCGCGGTCCGTGACGTCCTGATCCGCTCGGCTCAGGAGAACTTCCAAGCGGAAGGGCGGCCGGGCTGGCTCGCGCTGAAGGAATCGACGCGGAAGCGGAAGCGCGGAACCGATCTGATTCTGCAAGACTCGCTGCTACTGGTCCGCTCGCTGTCGCCGGACGGAAACCAATACTCGATCAACCACTTCGACGAGCACTCCGTCACAGTCGGCACGACGCGGCCGGGCGCGAAGAATCACCAAGAGGGGATCACGCGGCCTCAGCGTCGGTTCCTCGTCGCCCAGGAAGAGGACGTCGAGGACATCAAGACGATCATCGCTGACTTCGCGCTGGGTCGAATGGGAGACCTGTAACGCTCCTGCTCCAATCTCTTCGCTGCAACCCGCGGGGGTGACGCTTCGTCGGATTGGCCGCCCTACGATCTGCCCCGTGATTGAACCTGACCGCCCCGACCCCGCCCGCGATTTCGAGACCGCGCACGGCGATCACAACGTGAGCGCGAACCACCGGCCCGACTCCGACGCTGTCGTTATGACGTGTCACGACTGCGGCGCCGTGCTCGATCTGCCGCTCGCCGAACTCGTCACGCAGCGATGAAGTTCGGATCGCTCGGCAGCGCCGGCGGAACCCACGCGACGCGATGCACCGGCCGGTGTCCGATCCCGAGCCCGTAGCCCGTCGCGAACTGGAAGTGCGCCGGGTCCGGCGGCCCTCCCCACGTGAACCCGTAGTGCGCGAACAGCTCGACGATCTGCGCCGGCATCGTCGGCCCGACCGGGATCAGGTCGATCGCGATCCCCCAGGCGTGTGTGCTGAGTGCGCCCCCGCCGTGCATCGGCCGCACGCTGTAGCTGCCGCCGAACTCGACGTCATCCCAGAATCCGGCGTCTTCCACGTCCTGTAGAACGTCGCGGAAATGACGCGTCAGCCCGACGTGGCAGGGGATCCGACTCACTTCGGTGTGAGCAAACCGCATCGGCCGCGGCAATCGCGCTCGCGTGATGTGCTGCGTTTCCCACGTGGGAGCGATCGAAGCATCACGGCCGATGAAGGGCCGAGGATCGCCGAAGGTGCTGAGGATTGCTGAGAGACCGTGAGGGGGAGCGCTTGGGGCGTTCGCTGTCAGCATGATCGGATTGTAGACGCCGCGCGAACGGGACCGACAATGCGCACATCAGAGCGCGGAACGCCTTGTTACGGCGGCAACAGCGGTTCACTTCGCGCCGGTAAGTGCAGGTAAATGCAGCATTTTGCCGTCACACAGAGCGACGAACGTGCAGCCATGCGTGCTGCCAAGGTACCGCCGGTGACGGTTTTTCGGGTCAGTTCGCCGAAGGGTCGCCCCCTCCTGGCCGCGGGAACGAGACGTAATCGTCTTGGTTTTCGTCGTCGTCGTCCGGCTTCTTCTCGTCGTCGTCACCCACGACGATGATGGCGCCTTGCCGCGGATCATGGCCGCATGACGGGCAGTGCGGGCGGATGATGAGCCCGCGGAACTTCGGCTCGCGGTCGAGTTCATCCTGTGTCGGCTCCCCCTCGCGCAGTCCCGCAATCGTCTTGCACGCGAGCAAGAGCGCCTGAATGCTGCCGGGTGAGTCGCGATCCATGGCCCGATCGACGAGTTCCGAGCGGAGCATCCGAGAGCACGACTTCTGGCCGCTTCTTAGGGGACTGCCAAAATTCCGCCGCAGCGTGCGAACGGATACGCCCATGTCCTCGGCGATCTCCGACGCCGTGTGACCGGCGCGAGCCATCTTCCGGATGTCGTTCCGCTGCTCGTCGGTCAGCTCGATCCGTGGCCGGCCACGTCCACGCCGATCAGTTGACGGGCCCTTTCCGTTTTCGTTCATCGTCCTCACCCGGCATCTTGGCGTTGCGAGCCGCTCGCTGTTCTTCGCGCGACATCTCGCGGGGCCCGTTCTCGGTCTGCCCAAGGAACTGCCTGCCGAGCCACTCAAGCATGGTGGTGTCGCCGTTCATCGCGTTGCGAAACTGCACGCGGCGGATGCTCAGATCGGCCCAGCCTTGGCCGCCGTCGAGCCCATGCCCAAGGAATGACCGGTACAGCACGCGTAGGTCGATCCCCAGCACGTAGCAGATTTCGACGTCACTGCAATAGAGAGACGCGAGCCGCTCCACGATGGTCACGGCATCCGGCAGCACGACGCTCGCGGGATCAGTGAGCGGCAAGCGGGGGTTCCGCTGCGCTGCGCGCCCCTTCGCTCGCGTCGGTCGCTTCCCTTTCGCGGCCGGCGTGCGGCGCGGCTTCGGCTTCGATCCCTCACGCGTCATGGCCGCCCTCTTCTCCTTCGGCGAGTCCGGCCGTCAGCATCAGCGCGATACTCGCCCGCGAGCAGACGGCTACGCCATTCAACGCGGAAGGTCCGGGGATCAGGGCATCGTCGGCCGTCGCGCGGTGCCTTGCGGCGATCTCCTGCGCGAGAGCGCCGACTTCATCCCATGCCTCCGCTGCTACGGTGTGGGCCTTTTCACTCATCGAAGCCCGCCTTTCGCCTTGAGCGCGGCGAACGATGCCGCCGCCGATGGTGACACGGCCGCCGAGGCGCCCGGTGTCGGCGTCTTCCCTCCGGCTCTACCGGTCGCTCCGTCGCCGCGCATCTTCGCCCGGGCGAGCGAGGCGAGGTCGCCATACTTCATGAAGCCGAGGATCTGCCAATACATCTGCATTCGCGTCGTCGAAATGTTCGCTTCGTTGTACGCGAACGGGCTGACGTTCGGCGTCGCCATGACCGTGAGCAGAGCGGCGTAAGCGATCACGAGTTGCTCGGCATAGGCGGCCGTGATGAATCCGCCCGAATGCGTGACGTCGCCCGTTGCTCCGGTCCTCGCCGCTTCGCGCATCGCTTCGGCGGATTGTGCGTCGGGGATCACGGCTTCGCCCCCGAATCCCCAGGCCTCGCCTTGCAGTCGGTCGAGCGCATCCCCGGCATGCGTGTTCGAATCAGCGAGACGCCGGCGAGCGGCGGAGAGCGCGTCGGATGCCTTCGCGGTCTGCTCCATCACGACGGCCGACGACTTGAGCGCGAGTGTGAGCTGTGAAATCGACATGGCATCCCCCGATCAGCGGCCCGCGCGTCCCGGTACGCTCAGCGTCCGGCCGCCCATGGTGATGGTGTTCACGTCGCCCGGCTGAGGCTCGCTCGCTCCGGCCGCGTCGGACGATGCGCGATCGAGATCGCCCAGCGCGCCGAGCAGACGACGAGCGGACGCGGTCGCGGCATCCTGCGCCGCCGTCATCTCGCGATACGCCGCGGTGATCTGCTGAACCGCGCCGACGTGCGTAGCGGCTGCCGTCGTGACCTTCGCGAGTTCCGCCGTCAGGGGTTCGATGGCTGCCGTGATCTTCGCCTGCGCCTCTTCGGCCGGCTTCACGATCGCGTCAACGAATCCTTTCGTCGCGGTGACGAGCTGTGCCTGACGTGCGAGCCGTTCTTTCAGTTGCCGCTCTTCGGCCGCGGCCTCGCCGTCGCGGATGTTCTTCGTGGTGATGGCCCGTTCCAGGGTGAGTCGCGCAATGTTCTGCTCTTCGACGTCGCCGCTCGCGCGAGCCCGCATCACGGCGGCGATGGCTTCCTCAACGCTCTTCGCGGTGTCCTCTTCAACGGCACGGCGCCGCTTCGCTGCGTCCTCGATTGCGTCGGCCGCTTCCTTCGCCGCCTGAGCCTCGGCCCGTCGCGCCTCTTCGAACGCCTTCGCCGCTTCCTTCGCTGCGTCGGCCTTCGTCTTCTCGGCTTCCTTCGTCCGCTCGGCCGCGAGCGTCTGCGCCTCTGCGTTCCGTTCGGCCTCTTCGCGCTGGAGCTGCGCCGCGTCGCGCTGCCTCACGGCGGCCTTCTCGGCGAGGTCCATCTCAGCGCTCAAGTCCCTGAATGCTTCCTTGAGCATCGAAGCGCCGGCGCCGATCTTCGCGGTGTCCTGATTCGCGAGACCATCGAAGAACGTCCGCAGCCCTTCGCCGGAGGAGATCACGCGCTCGATCAGCACTTGAAGATCAGCGCTCGCTTCCGCGGCAAAGTCGCCGATCGCGTCGCCCGCGCCGGAGATCATGTCCTTCGCGTCCGTCGTGAACGTGGAGATGTGGTCCTTCAGGTTGTCCCAGGTCAGCCCGACATCCTCCAGGGACTGCCTGTTGGCCTCGTTCGCCGTGGCGAACTGGTGACCCGCGGCGGTTGCTGCGACCAGGGCAGCGGTGACGGCCGCAACCTGCGGTGCCATGGCGGCGATCTTTCCGAGGGAACCGCCGCTGCCGCTCAGCCCGGAGAGCATCTTTCCGAGCGAGTCGGCCGCCTGCGCCGCGCCGCCCATCTTCGCCGCGGCTCCGCCGATCTTCGCGCCGGTCTCGCCGAACAACTGCCCGACGTCCTGAGCGATGAATCCGAGACCCTGAATCTTCGACGCGGTATCGCCCGCGGTGATGCGGGCGACTTCCTGAGCTTCGACGAGGTCACGTGTTTTCGCCGCTGCGCCCTGTACGGCCTGCTCATAGGCCTTGAGCTTCTGCCGGGCCTCTTCCGGAACATCGTCCATCGTCCCGTAGGTCTGAATCAGCGAGTCTTTGAAAATCTCGACTGAATTGCGCAGCTGCGTGAAGCTCATCATCACGCCGCGCCCGCCCTCGGCCGCCTTCTCCGCCCAACTCTCGATCCGGGTATTTACGAGAGTCTGCGCCGCCTCGACGAGTTCGTTCGTCGGGGTCGTCGCCTGGGCCGCCGCCGTGCCGACGTTGCGCACGGCATCCGAGAGACTGTCAGCGGGTTTCGACGCCTCGCGCGCCGCTTCGCCGACTTCGCGCGCCGCTTCCGCGAGGTCGTTTGTTGGCTTCGACGCTGTCCCGGCCGCGCTGCCGACTTGCTCAACGGCAACCTTTACGCGGTTGAGGTCCTCGGTTGAG
>JBAQWH010000731.1:0-3965 GCA_049298815.1 Thermoanaerobaculia bacterium
GCGAGTTCCCGGGCCGCGTGCTGGCGATCGAATGCGACGTCCGCGACGCGGCCGCAAACGGCGCGGCGGTCGCCGCGGTCGTGGCGCGTTTCGGCTCGATCGACGCACTGGTCAACAATGCCGGGATCAGGCGCGACACGCTGCTCTACAACATGACCGACGCCGACTGGGACGACGTCCTCGACACCAACCTCCGCGGCGTCTGGTCGCTGACCCGGGCAGCCGTACAGGTCATGACGAAACAGCGCCGCGGCGCGATCGTCAACGTCACCTCCCTCTCCGCCCTGCACGGCGTGGCGGGACAGACGAACTACTCGGCGGCGAAGGGAGCGGTCGTGGCGATGACCCGCTCGCTCGCGCGGGAGATCGCGCGGAGCGGGCTGCGGGCGAACTGCGTCGCGCCGGGCCTCGTCGAGACCGACATGATCGCGGGGATGGATCCGGACACGAAGCGCGAGATGATCCGTCAGATCCCGATGCGGCGGATCCTCCGCCCCGAGGAGATCGCCGCCGCCGTTGCCTTCCTCCTGTCGGAAGACGCCAGCGGAATTACGGGACAGGTGCTGACCATTGATGGCGGCGCATCGGCCTGACCACCAAGAGACTCCGGACGAAAGCAAGATCGACGTGCACCTGCCCTACCTCTCCGTCGTCATCCCGACCTACAACCGGCTCGACATGCTGGTGCGCGTGCTCGACGCGCTCGACCACCAGAGCGATCCTCCGCATTTCGAGACGATCGTCATCAACGACGGCTCGACCGACCGCACCGCCGAAGCGATCGCCTCGCGCCGCGGCATCACGTTCCGCTCGCAGGCAAACGCCGGCCCCGGCCGGGCCCGGAATCACGGTGTGACTCTCGCGCAGGGACGCTACATCGTCTTCATCGGCGACGACACCGTCCCGGAGCCGCACTTCCTGCACGAGCACGCGCGCATCCATCGCGAGTCGGGCGACGACCCGATGCTCGCGGTCCTCGGATACACCGGCTGGCCATCACGCGACCGCGTCACCGCGTTCATGGACTACATCAACGACTTCGGCCTGCAGTTCGGCTACAAGCTGATCCGGCACGGCGAGATCGTCCCGTTCAACTTCTTCTACACGTCGAACATCTCGATCGACAGGAACGTCCTGCTCGAGCATCCGTTCGACACCACCTTCCCGTCCGCCGCGTGGGAGGACATCGAGCTCGCCTACCGGCTCGACCACAAGGGGCTGAAGATCCGCTACAACGCGGGAGCGGTCACCCGGCACCACCATCCGATGACGGTCGACTCGTTCGCTCGCCGGCAGTACACGGTCGGCAAGTCGGGAGCGATCTTCTACGAGAAGCATCCGGAGCTCGGCCACTTCCTCGGCGTCCACGAGCTCGAGACCCGCGTTCTGGCCGACGACATCCGTCTCGCGAAGCTTCGCCGCAAGGCGCAGCTGGGGGAGAAGTTCCGCCTTCTCGCCCGCGCGCAGACGTTCGAGACGCTCATGCGCGAGCACTACCTGCGCGGCCTGCGCGATGGCCTGAAGGAGCTGGGCCCAGCGGGCCGCGGTTAGCGCCTGCCCATCGCGACGCTGCTAGACTTCCCCGCCGTGTTCATCGCATTCGAAGGGATCGAAGGATCGGGCAAGACTTCGCAGTTGCGAAGGCTGGCCGAACTGCTGCGCGCGCACGGCCGGACGGTCGTGACGACGAAGGAGCCGGGCGGTACGCCGCTGGCCGACCGGATCCGCACGATCCTGCTCGATACCCAGTCGGTGATCGACCCGACCGCCGAGCTGTTCCTCTTCGCAGCGTCCCGCCGGCAGCACGTGACCGAGGTGATCGGCCCCGCGCTCGAGCGAGGCGAGGTCGTGCTCTGCGATCGCTTCACCGACTCGACTCTCGCGTATCAGGGATTCGGCCGCCGGCTCCCGCTCGACCAGCTCCGGACCCTCAACGCCTGGGCCACCGGGCAGGTCCAACCCGCCTCCGTCATCATCTTCGACCTCGCCGAAGAAAAAGGGCTCGCGCGGGCGCGGAAGCGCAATGCCTCGGCCATCGAGGACGAAGGGCGTTTCGAAGCGGAGGACCTGCGTTTCCATCGGCGCGTGCGGGAGGGCTACCTCAGCCTCGCTGCAGCCGAGCCGCAGCGGTACGCGATCGTCGATGCCGACGGCACACCCGACGAAGTCTTCGCTCGTCTCGTCGGCCTGCTCGGAACGCGAGCCCCGGGGCTGCTGGCGTGAGCGGCGCAGCGAGTGTCGTCCTCGATACGGCGGTGCGCGGCGAGCTCCATCACGCGATCATCCTTCACGGCCCGGTGGCGGAGGCTCTGCGGACGCTCGCGATCCGGATCGCAAAGTCGCTCACCTGCCTCAACCACACGACCGGAGACGCCTGCCTGTCGTGCGAGAAGATCGACCGGCGGAGCCATCCCGACATCCACTTCGTCGAGGTGACCGGCGAGCGGAAGATGATCTCGGTCGACCAGATCCGCGACATCGTCGAAGGGGCGTCGCTCCGGCCCTACGAGGGTCGGACGAAGGTCTTCATCATCGACCCGGCGGACGGGCTGACCGTCGGCGGCTCGAACTCTCTCCTCAAGACTCTCGAGGAGCCGACCCGCGACACGACGTTCGTCCTGCTCACACGGTCCCCGGATCTTCTGCTGCCGACGATCCGGTCGCGCTCGCAGTCGATCTACGTCGGCGACTCGGCGCGGACGCTCGGAGGGCCCCACGAAGCGCGCCGCGTGCGCGAGGTCGCGCTTCTCGACGACGGCGACGATCTCGCCAGGCAGATCCTCGACCTGCTGCATCGCTTCGCAGTCCGGGGCGAGAGCGCCGCCCTGCTCGCCCTCGCGACCGCGGTGACCGCGCACGAGCCGCTCAAGGACGCGTTCGCACTCCTCGGGACGATCTGCTGCGACGCAGCCGGCCTTCCGGCGGCCGAATCACTCGATCCGAAGAAGCTGTCGGAAATCAGCGAACGGATCCCGCGGGAGAAGCTCCTTGCCGCCGCCGACGCCTCGCTCGCCGCAATCCGCTGGATGAACGTCAATGCGGACGCCCGACTGCTCGCCGAGAAAGTGGTCGCCGAGCTCGTAGGCTGACCCGCACGCCATCCCCCGAAAACAAAGCGGCCCCGCCGGGGAGGCGGGGCCGATTTGCTGATCCTACTGGATGGGACCGACGTGAACGCTCGGGGGTGAGGAGATTCTGGTCGGAAGATTCAAGGAAGAGTTCGAACTGCGGCAATCGAGGCAGGCTGTTACAACGGAAAGCGGCTCTCGCCTGCCCATCCAGTAAACTTCATTCTCATCGTTGCGCGGTATTATCACACAGATTGTGAAAACTTTCCCAATGTAACAACATCTTGACAGGTCCAATCAAACCAACAAGATAGGCAACATCGGGCGCGTCAAAAGTTCGGTAAATCGAACACTTGTTCGGTCAAACTTGGAAACTTACCGGACGGCAGGTCGGCAGGCGTTCAGCGATAACTGAATCACTGTTCAAGACTTAGCGGGACGGGCCATCGACCACGGCCGCCAGCGGCCTGAGAGGCCGGTCGAGCGCGATGTGCCCGCCGAGCGTCTCCGCCGGCGTCCCGTTGACCAGAATCCTCACGCGCTGGACCTCGCGAAAATTTTCGGTCGCCGTCTGCACCACCGAGAAGACCGCCATCAACTCCTGGTGGCTGCCGGTCGGCCAGCCGGCCGTGAGGGTGGGACCGCCGACGTCGATGATCGCGGTTCCTTCCGGTAGGAGGTAGACCCCGCGGATCACGGTGTCGGCAGGCAGGAGGCGTCCAAGCGTCGGAGTCGAGGGCCCCTTGACCAGCTCGCGCATGACGCCCGCGAGCGCTCCCGCCACGTTTTCGGGCAGAGGGATGTTGCGGGTCTCCCGCATGAGGAGCATGCGGGGCGATTCGTAGAAGAGATGCGCCGGCCGGACCGCGACGCGATTCTGGGCGTTGAGGTTCACGG
>JBAQWH010000732.1:0-1890 GCA_049298815.1 Thermoanaerobaculia bacterium
ACCCGATCCCGTTGCGAGGGCCCGCGCGCGTCGACTTCTTCGCCGCGATCCACTCGCTCCTCGACCGCTCGATCCGGCCGGGAGACCGCGTGCAGATATTCACCTGGACCGGGTCCGGGTTCCGCACGAATCTCCCGCCCGACCCGTCGCGCGAGCAGGTCCTCGACGTCGTCTCGAAGATGGGGACGAGCCCGACGGCGGTGATGCCGGAAGGGACGTCGGTCGAGCAGATCGAGCTCTTCTTCCGGGCGGTCGCCGAAGCGAATGACGCGGAGTTCGACCCGGCGGACCTCGCGACCGAGAAGCGCCATCGTGCGGAGGAAGAGTTCGCGGCGATGAAGCGCAAGACTGCATCGATGCAGCGGATCGTCGCCTCGCTCACGAACACGGAGGGGAAGGCGGTCGTCATCTACGTCTCGGAGCAGTTCTCGCGCATCGCTGGCAAGGGCGCCTTCCTCGGCTCGCGTTCCACCGGCGGACCACCGTCAGCCGACGAGGTGAGCTACGACACGACGAAGATGGTCGAGGCGGTGGTCAACACCGCCAACGCGAACGGCGTCGCCTTCCACACGCTCCGCCCCGTGATCCCCTCCTCCTTCGGCCAGATGCGCTCGCGTGAGGAGGAGATCGCGATCGCCGAGAACGTCACAGGCGGCACGGAGTGGATGACCGACCATCTGATGCTGCAGAACCAGATCGAGGCGCTCACCCATCTCTCCGAGAGTACGGGCGGCACGTTCGGCGTGGGCCCCAAGGGCGTCGAGACAGCGCTCGAGCGGATCGCCACCGACCTCACCGCGTACTACAGCCTCGGATGGCGCGCACGCAGCGACGGCAGCGATCGCGAGCGCCGCGTCCGTGTGAAGTCGAAGAACCCGGCCTACGTGGTGCGCACGCGTGCGACGCTGGTCGAGAAGTCCGACAAGACCCGAGGAGAGGATCTGCTGGTCGCGCGCCTATTCGAATGCGGCTCGGCGGGCGAGATCGAGTTCGACGTGAAGGCCGGCGAATCGCAGGCTTCGCGCGGGCAGACGCGATCGATCCCTGTCTCGCTGACGATCCCGGTCGACCAGCTGAAGTTCGTCACGGAGGAGGGGGTGAGCGCGGCGAAGTTCACCGTGCTGACTGTCGCCGGCCCGAGCATCGGGCAGACGACGAAGATCACGCGCGACACGCGCAAAGTGACGGCCGCCGACGGCGAGAGCATCAAGGACGGCGTCGTCCGCTACGACTTCACCCTTCTCGCCGGCCTTGGAAAGAGCGTCGTCTCGATTGGCGTGTTCGACGAGAGCTCGGGACTGATCGGCGTCCGGACGATCGACCTCGACGGAGGGAACGCTGCGGTCGCAGCCGTGGTGTCGCCGGCCACCGACGCGATCTGGCGCGCCGCATTCGAGCGCTCGGTCGCCGAGCGCAAACCTCTCGTCGTCTTCTTCAGGCCGAAGCGCTGCCGCGACTGCGACGTCTTCGAGCGCGACGTCGTGACGCATCCCGCGATCGCGCGCAGGCTGCCGCTCATCGCGTACGCCTCGGTGACGAAAGTCGCCGGATCGGATTCGCAGCTCTGGCCATCCAAGGACGAGGGGATTGCGGTCTTCGACGAGACGGCGACGCTCCGCGCGCGCTGGGTCGGCGTCCCCGACACCACGCAGCTCGGTGAAATCCTCGACGCAGCAATCACCTCCGCGCCGAACTTCCAGCGCGCCGCGCAGCTGACGGCAGACGGCCCCTGGTCCGGTGCGAGCGAAGCAGCGATCGGTCTCGCGAAGCTGGGACGCGCGAAGGAAGCGCGCGAGCTCCTGACCGAAGCCTTCGAGAAGGGCACCGGCGAGCCTCAGCAACTGGCCGCCGTCACGCTCGCGACGCTGGACGCGCGGGAAGGCCGTCCGG
>JBAQWH010000733.1:0-2714 GCA_049298815.1 Thermoanaerobaculia bacterium
GCTCTTCACGGCACCGGGCGGTTGCAGGAGCTCCGAGCGCGAGGTGACCGTCTTCGCCTCCGCCGTGATCTCGGAGAGGGCGATGAAGATGTGACCGAACGTGTTCGTGTTGAGGAACAGCTCACCGAAGCGGTCCGCGACCTTTTGCGCCTTCGGTACGTCCTCCTGCTCGAACGCCTGCTTGCCCGCCTTGTCGCGCATGTCGATGAGGCCGACGAACTTGCCCCGCACGTAAATCGGTGCGACGAGCAGGCGGTCGGTCCCGGCAGCCCAGAGGATCTCGGAGAACCGCGGCTCGGTCGCCACTCCGTTCACGTAGAACGGCGTGCGACCGCGACCGCAACGGTCGACGATCGGATCGTTGAGATCGACGACCTCGCGGAGCCCCCCGCGAAAGCCGTAGTCGGCCGAAAGCTCGTACTTCGTCGTGCCCTCGAAGAGATAGAGCGCCGCCTTCGTCGCACGGATGTCGACGGCGCAGTCGTAGAGGATCTCCTTGAGCTTGGGCTTGATCTCCTCGATGCCGGGATGCACCCGCCGATTCTAGCGGAGTGCAGGCCCAGCCGTCGGTGCGCGGTGCCACGCCGCGCCACCCGGCTTGACGTTGCTACTACAAGTGTCGTAGCTTTTACGACATCGATAGGAGAAGCGACTGATGCCTGGACCACGCATCCGCCTCACCCGCCTCGAGCTCGAGCTCATGGACATCGTCTGGAACATGGAGAAGGCGTCCGTGCGCGAGGTTCAGGAAGCGATCCCCGAGAAGAAGCGTCCGGCCTACACGACCGTCCAGACGATTCTCAACCGGCTCGAGGAGAAGGGAGCCTTGCGGAAGGCGCGCAAGATCGGCAACGCTTGGATCTTCGAGCCGGTGATCACGCGGACGAAGACCCACCAGCGCCTCATCGATGAGCTGCTCGAGCTCATCGGCGGCAGTGCGGCGCCGGTGGTGTCGCACCTGATCGACTCCGGCAGGCTGACCCTCGAGGATCTGAAGGTGATCGAGGAGCGGCTCGACGCCAGAGGAGAGAAGCGATGAGCACCCTGCATCCGCTTCTTCATGACACGCTCGCCGCATCGGCGCCCTTCATGACCGCGTTTCTCGTCGTGACGGTCGCCGCCACGGCCGCGGCGCTGCTGTTCTCAAACGCACCGCGCCTCTCTGCCGTCAGCCGTCACAGCATCCTCGCTGCGGCGCTTCTCGCTCCGATCGCGGCCGCTCTTCTCGTCGTCTCCGGCGTTGCTCCGATCGTGATCGGATGGTTCGCGGGCGACCCGACCGGGAGCGTCCCCGCGACGGTGTCGTTCGGGATCACGCATGTCGTGAGCGTGCCGGAACCCTGGGTCGACTGGCGCTGCACGTTCTTCGGCATCTGGGCCGCGGTTGCGGTGGCGCTGCTGCTGCGAGCGTTCGTGCATGCCTTCCGCTGGAGCCGCGAGGCCGCCCGCGCGGACGAAGCGACCGATCCGATCCTGCTCGAAGCGTTCGTCAGCGCCGCCGAAGACCTGGTGCGGCTGCCGCGCCTCGCCATCTCGGCCGTGGTGCCCGAGCCGATGGTCGTCGGCTGGATCAGTCCGACGGTCCTCCTCTCGCTCAGCCACCTTCCGGCGGCGGGGAACCTCACGCCGCTCGAGCTCCAGGCGGTCCTTGCGCACGAGGTCGAGCACATCCGGCGGCACGACAACGTCATGGCGCTGTTGCAGGAGCTCGCCACGGCAATGTTCTGGTTCGACCCACTCCACTGGATCGCCCGGCGGAGGATGCTCGACCTCAGGGAGCGCGCCTGCGACGAGCGGGTGCTCGAGCGCGGCTCCGCATCTGCGTCTTACATCTCGGCCATCGCCAAGAGCTGCCACGCGGCCGTCCATTCGCCGGCGGTCGCGTGCATGAGTGGATTTCACATCAGGGAAAGGATCGATTCCATCATGAGCTACGCGTCAGACCGTCTGCACTTCATCTCAAACCGGACCGTCCGAACGACCGCAATTCTCGTCGCAGTCACCGTCGTACTCGGGTTTGGCGCACTGGCACCGCCTCCGTCGATCGCGAACGAGGCAAAAGACGAGTACCGCCTCGACGTCGCACTCGCACGCGGTACCGCCGGGCAGGTCCACCTGCTCGTCGCGATACGGACCCCCGACGGGTCGACCGTTCCCGCGCGCGTGGTCACGCAGGAAGGGCAGGCTGCGACGATCACGAGCATGGCAGGCGACCTGAAGCTGAAGGTCGAAGTCCCGAACGCCGCCGTCGGTGCGCTCGCGACGCTCGAAGTTCTGGACGGCAACGCCGTGACCGCACGAGCTTCCGCGCGCATTTACGAGAAGACGGCGCCGGCGCTCGCGCCGCCGCCTCCCGGATACGAGCGCGTCGGGGGCGACGTCAAGGCGCCGTCGATCGTCAGCAGGGTCGAGCCGCAGTTCACCGAGGAGGCACGCGCGCTGCGGATCGCGGGAATCGCGATCGTCGAAGCACTGATCGGTGAGGACGGCCAGGTCAAGGACGTGAAGATCGTGAAAGACCTCCCGTACGGTCTCGGGCAGGCAGCCGCCGACGCGATTCGCCAGTGGACGTTCACGCCGGCGACGAAGGACGGCAAGCCGATCGGCGTCGTCTTCAACCTGACGGTGAACTTCAAGCTCGACGACGCGCCGAAGCAGTAAGTCTCCGCCACCGGACGGCGGGCGTCTCGCCCGCGGCGGTCGGGCGTCCCGCC
>JBAQWH010000734.1:0-3778 GCA_049298815.1 Thermoanaerobaculia bacterium
GAGTTCCTCGGGGGACTGCGGTCCATCCGCATGCTCCCCGAGGAACCCGAGGAACCGAGGAACCCGATGAACCCGAGGATCGGGTGACCGCCCTTCCCTACGTCTGCATCACGCCGAACGCGCTGAACGCCCCGTCGACGGCGATGCACTGCCCCGAGATGTACCCCGCTGCCGGCATACAGAGGAACGCGGCGAGGGCGGCGACCTCCTCCGGCTCGCCGACGCGGCCGGCCGGGGTGACCGCGAGAATCTTCGCGAGCCTGACCGGGTCGGTGAGGACCGGCTCGGCAAGCGGCGTCCGGATGTACCAGGGGGCGATCGCGTTCACGCGGATCCCGTCCCGGGCCCATTCCGCGGCGAGCGCAACGGTCATGTGCGTGATCGCAGCCTTCGTCATCGCGTAAGGCACGCCGGTGCCGACGTGCCGAACGCCTGCGATCGAGCCGACGTTCACGACGCTCGCATCGCCGGCCGTCTTGAGCATCGGATGGGCGAGGCGGCAGAGATCGAACACGGCGTCCATGTTCGTCTCGCGGATCCGCTCGTACTCGTCGGGGACGTACTCCATCGCCTTCTTGCGGATGTTCGTCCCGGCGTTGTTGACCAGGATGTCGAGCCGGTCGATGCCGTCGATGAGCTGGCGGCGTGCGGCGGTGTCCCGGATGTCGAGCGCTACGCCGCGGCATCCGGGATGGGTGCGCTCGAACTCCGCCACCATCGCGGCGTCCCTGGCGACGCCGATCACGGTCGCACCGAATGCGATCAGCTCCTCTGCGATCGCGAGGCCGATGCCTTTGGTCGCGCCGGTGACGAGCGCGACCTTTCCGTCAAGACGCCAGCGAGCTGATTTCGTCACGAAGCACGTCCCTCAATTCTCCGGCGACGAGCGTGATCTGCTTCTCGTCGTCTCCTTCGACCATGACGCGCACCAGGTTCTCGGTACCCGAGTACCGCACGAGGATACGGCCACGGCCGGCCATCGCAGCGCTCGCCTTCTCGAAGGCCGCCTGATAGCGCGGCAGCGTGTCGAGAGGCGGCTTCGCGGCGACCTTCTGGTTCAGCAGCAGCTGCGGCATCGGCTCGAACGTCTTCAGCTTCGAGAACGGCTCGGCCATCTCCGCGAGGATGCTGCCGAACACCAGCGCCGTGTGGATGCCGTCGCCCGTCGTGTGCACCGTACGGTCGATGATGTGGCCCGACTGCTCTCCGCCGAGGATCGCGCCGCGCTCGAACATCAGCTCGAGGACGTACTTGTCGCCGACCTGGGCGCGGCAGAGCTCGATCCCGTCGGCCTCGAGCTGCTTCTCGAATCCGAAGTTCGACATCACGGTCGTCACGACACAGTCGCTCTTCAGCTCCCCGATCCCGCGGAGGTGCTTGGCCCAGAGGTAGATGATCTCGTCGCCGTCGCGGATCTTCCCGCGATCGTCCGCGAAGATCGCGCGGTCGGCATCGCCGTCGAACGCGACACCGTAGTCGGCGCCGGTCTCGACGACCCGCTTCGCGAGCGCGCCGGGGTGAAGGGCGCCCGAGCCTTCGTTGATGTTGCGCCCGTTCGGCGTGTCGTTCATGACGATTACGTCCGCTCCCGCGCGCCGGAAGACCTCGGGCCCGATCCGGTACGCGGCGCCGAAGCCGGTGTCGAGCACGACCTTGCGTCCGGCCAGGGCCTTCTCGGGAACGCCGGAGAGAAGGAAGCGCTCGTACGCCTCGATGAGCGTGGTGTTCTCGACCAGCTCGATGTCGGGGACGTGGACCTCGTCGGACCGTAATGCGCGGAGCTCGTCCTCGATCTGCTCTTCGATGGAGTCCGCGAGCTTCATGCCGTCGTGGCCGAAGATCTTCACGCCGTTGTCCTCGAACGGATTGTGGGACGCGGAGATCGAGATGGCGGCTGCCGCGTCGGTCGTCCGGCAGAGGTACGCGGCGCCCGGGGTCGGGAGGACGCCGATGAACACGGCCTCCCCGCCACCCGCCCGCATTCCGGCCGAGAGGGCTCGAGCGATCTCCGGGCCGGATTCGCGCGTGTCCATGCCAAGGAGGACTCGAGGAGGGACGTTCGTCCTGAGGCGATGCGCGAGCGCCTCGCCCATCGCGAACATCGTCGCCTCATCGAGTGGGTACTGCCGGGACTTACCCCGGATTCCGTCTGTTCCGAATAGGACTCTCATTGATGGTTTCCGTCGGGCCGCGTTTCCGGCGGCGCCGCTTTGGTCGAAGTCGTGGTGGCCCACCCCGCGCCGGCCGGTTCCGGCTGGAGCGGCCCGACCTCCGCGAGGACGGGCACGGTCACCTGGGTGGTCAGAGGCGAGACGATGCGGACGAGTGGCGAGTCCGAGACGACGGCCACGCTCTGCACGAACGTCGTGGTGCGGCCGGTCATGTTGACGCGTTCGGTCGCGACTTCCGTGAGGTTGAGGATCTGCGACGAAGGGCCGGAGACGAGCGCGCGCTCGGGACTGGCGGTCGCCTCCCCCACCGTGTAGCCGGCGGCGGTGCCCCCGACGAGGAACGGCCTGATCCGCACCGTTCGCTGGCGCAGTTCCTCGATTCGGAAGCGGAACCGGCTCGGCTCGATCGAGACGACCTCGATCTCGGACGGGACGTCGACCAGGTGCGTCCGGAGCGTGATCTCGGCCTCGCCGGCGGTCTGGACCCAGGAGAGATCGACCGGGACCTCGAGGCTCTGGGAGGTCCTGGCGCGGAGGTCGGCGTCGCGGCCGCGAAGCCGCACGTCGACGGTCTCCGGGATGGGAGTCGTGATGATCATGTCGCGTGGGATGGACACGAGCGAGAGTGGTGCCGAGAACGTCCGCTCCCGGACGCGCTGGCGGCGGGGGGCCGAAACGCCCCACCACAGCACGGCGGCGAGCAGCAGCGCCATGACCTTGAGGCCGAGGCTCTTCATTTCGGTCTCCCGAACCGCTCGGTGAGCAGCATCGTCAGCGCGTTGCCGTCGAGGTTCTCGTGCAGCGTTCCTTCCATCGCAGCAGCGATCGAGCCATTCTCTTCCGAGATCACGATGATCAACGCGTCGGTCTCCTCGCTGAGGCCGAGCGCCGCGCGATGTCGGGTGCCGTGGGCAAGCCTCGCGTCGGGGCCGCTCGTCAGTGGGAGAAAGGCGTTCGCGGCGACGATCCGGTTTCCGCGGATGATCACCGCCCCGTCGTGGAGCGGCGCGCCGGGCATGAAGAGCGTCACCAGCAGCTCGGTCGTGACGATCGCGTCGACCGGCTTGGCCCCCTCTTCGTACATCCTCAGGCTCTGCGCGCCCTCGACGACGATCAGCGCGCCGATCTCCTTGGCGGCCATCGCGTCGCAGGCCCGGACGATCAGGTCGTACGGGATCGCCGTCGTGCTTCGCTGCAGCAGCCCCGCCAGCGGGTTCATCCCCATCCGGGCGAGGCCGCGCCGGATCTCCTGCTGGAAGAGGACGATCACGGCGAACGGGAGGTAGAAGAAGACCTTCGCGAGGATCGCCTCGAGCGCCGCGAGGTCGAGCGCACGGGCGGCGAAGTAGCCGGTGGCGAGCAGCGCCAGCCCGGTCGACACCTGCATCGCGCGGGTGCCGCGGATCAGCATGAGGATGTAGTAGATGAGGATCGCGACCAGGACGACGTCGAAGGCGTCGCGCCAGGCGAACTGGAGATCCATGAATCGCTCGATCCAGTTCACGGGCTGCGCCTCTCCGCCGCCGCATCGATCGCCGTACTGACCGCGAGGAAGTCGACTGTCGCGCGCACGTCGTGGACTCGCACGATCGCCGCGCCTCCGCGAT
>JBAQWH010000735.1:0-16610 GCA_049298815.1 Thermoanaerobaculia bacterium
TTCACACTTCACACTTCTTACTTCTTCTTCTAGTCCACCGTGATCGACTTGCTCACGTTCTTCGGCACGTCCGGGTGCACGCCGTGGTCCTTGAACCCGAGGCGCTCGAGGTACTGCTGCTTGAGCACCGACATCCGAAGTGCGAGCCTTTGCAGGACGACGATCGACGAAAAGAGCACCATCAGGTTGTCGTTCGTCCTCGGCAGGGTGATGTAGACCGACCGGTAGTGCGGGTTGTCGGTCGGCGGCTTCGTCACGGCCTGCTGCAGCGCCGCGTGCTCTTCGGCGACCATGACGCAGACGGCGCCGCGGATCTTGTGGGTGTTGACCTGCGAGACCGTCAGGTTGACGTCGGTCTCGTCGGGCCCGGTCACGAAGATGAGCGGGTAGTCTTCGTAGAGCTCCTGCGCGAGGTCGCCTCCGCGCGCGGTGATCGTCTCGAAGATCTTCGTCTCGTCGCCGCGCAGCGAGAACGGAGTGGTGGTCATCGAGAGAGCGGAATCAGAGAACGCCTGCGCGAGGCGCCGCGCCGACTCGACCGTCCCGCCGCGCTCCTGCACCTGACGCAGCGCCTCATCGATCCGGTGCGTCAGCGCCTTCGAGTAGCGCACGACCTCCTCGATGCCGAAGATCGTGTTGATGCCGAGGATCGTGTTCGGGCCGTGCTTGAACTCGGACGCTTCGAAGCCCTCGGTGTGGTTGAGCACGACCTCGCGGATCTTGAGCGCCCCTTCCTTCGCGACGGCGAGGAGCCGGGTCGCGAGGATGTGCATGCTCGGCTTGAGGTAGAGGAGCTTGGCCGCCCGCTCGACGTCGTTCTCGGTGCTCTTGAGCGTCTCGCGGATCAGGCGCGGCAGGTCCGCGAGCCCGCGGAAACGCTCGTCGAGCTCGTCCGTCAACGCGCGACGCCCCTCGTCGGAGAGCTCGAGGTTCGCGACGCGCGCCCTTCCGAGGTTGATCGCGAGGCCGTACAGCATCGCCATCTGGTTCATGTAGCTCTTGGTCGCCGGGACCGCGATCTCGGGGCCGCATCGGAGCGGCAGGACGGTGTCGCACTTCTCCTGCCCGAGGGTCGAGGAGACGTTGTTCACGATGGCGATGCGGCGGATCGGGAGGCCGGTCGCGATGACGTGGTTCATCACGTCGATCAGGTCCTTGGTCTCGCCGCTCTGGCTGACCGCGACGACGAGGTCGGACGGCCTGAGCGATGCGGCGAAACGGGCCCGGAAGTCGCCCGGCAGCACCGGCACGACCTCGGCGTGCGCCAGCTCGTTGAAGAAGATCGAGCCGGCGAGCGCCGCGTGGAACGAGCTGCCGCAGCAGACCAGAAACACGCGTCCGCCGCCGGCCATCGCTTCTTCGCAGGCCCGGGTGAACGCGTCGGCCGCCGCCGCGAACTCGACCGCCTCTTCGCGTTCGACGATCGCATCGAGCAGGCGCGCCGAGAGGAGCTCGTCCTCGTTGCGCGCCATCGTCATGAGGTCCGCGAGGAGGCCCGACTCCTGGCTCGCGAGCTTCTCGATCAACTGCGGAACCGGGCCGCGCGTGAGCTCCCCGCGCGTCGTGGCGGGGACTGCCGCGACGAGGCGCTTCCACGCGTCATGCGAGAGGACATCGGAGAACCGCGAGCGGATCCGTTCGTCGTCGTATTCGTCGCGCAACTTCTGCAGGGCGTCGGCCACCGCGGCCCGTTCGTCGCCGCTCCAGAGATCGAGGTAGGGGGAGAGCAACCGCAGCGCTTCCGAGCCGCCGCTGAAGAGCGACTGGATCCGGCGGCAGGTCTCTTCCTGCGCGTAAATCTCCTGGTCCATGAAGCTCTCGAACTGCGGCAGGAGCGCCGCATCCTTCGCCTGGAGCCTGCTGCGCGTCGGCTGCCGCTCGAGCTTCGAGCCAGCCTTCGTCGTCCCGCGGTCGCGGACCGTGTGGAGCTGGTACGACTGCGGGGTGTACTCGACGAACTCCCCCTCGGTCATCGGGACGAGGACGCGGGTCAGCTTGAGCACCGACGAGAGGTCCGACGACGCGATCGCGAACTCTCCCTCATCGTCCTTGCCGAATCCGTAGTAGAGGCTCGACCCCTGTTTGATCGCCCACAGCACGCGGGAAATCGGATCGACGACGACGGCCGCGTACGATCCCTTGAGCTTCGCCGCCGCGGTGACGATCGCGGAACGCATCGCTGCGCGCCTCGTCCCGGCGTCCGCCGCCTCCCTGCCGTCGCGGCGCATCAGCTCGGCCGCGAAGTAATGCTCGATCGTGTGGACGACCATCTCGCCGTCGTTGTCGGAGACCACGGTGTGCCCTTCCGACGTCAGCCACGCTTTGAGGTCGTCGCAGTTCGTGACGTTGCCGTTGTGGGCGCCGTAGATGTGCGTCTTGCAGTGGACCTCGTGTGGTTGCGCGTTCAGATCGTCGACCGAGCCGAACGTCGCCCAGCGCACCTGCCCGCACATGATCGAGCCTGCGAGGCCGGTGATACCGAGGGTCTCGACCATCACCGACGGCGCGCCGACGCCCTTCCTCAGGACGATCTGGTCGTCGTCGCCCTGGAAGGCCGCACCGGTCGAGTCGTAGCCGCGATACTCGAGGGTTTTGAGCAGTTCAGCTGCGATGAGGCCGAGGTTTTTTCGATGGGAACCGCTCGTCAGACCGATGACACCGCACATGGGCTTCTCCTGGTTGGTTCGTGATGGATGCTAGGGGGTCCCTGAGTCCCTGAGTCCCTTAGTCCCTCGGCGATAGACCATCGTGTGCAGCACTCCCGAGGGACTTAGGGACTGAGGGACCGAGGGACTCCCGGGCGCGCGCGGATTCTAAACGGAAGCCGGATTCGCCCGTTGACCGCCGTCGGGTCCATCATCCGTTAAACTCCGCATGGAGGAATCGATGGGCGAGTCTGACGGACAGGACGAGGCAAAAGGCGGCGTGCTCACGCATCCGCAATACGAGCGCCTCGAGATGCTCTCCACGAGCGAGAGCGGCCTTCACTACGTCCGCGAGAAGAAGAGCGGAATCGTCCGGCAGCTCACCGACGACGAGCTCCGCGACTTCACCGATCCGCCACCGTGCGAGGAGTGCGGCGAGCAGTTCGGCTGCGAGCACTACAACTGTGCGCGCGAGCCGCTGCTGACCGAGCGCGAGATCGACGCAGAGGTCCCGGCCCCGCTGAGGACGTTCGCGCGCGACAACGGCGTGAGCCGCGCCGACCTGGTCCGCCTTCAGTCCATTCACGCGGTCGAGGGAGAGTTCCGACTCGATCCGGGCACCGGGAGCGACATGCGGACGCTCGAGCTGATGCTGCTCCTCAACGACTACAGGTGATTCCGTGAGCACCGCTGAGCCGCTGTCCGCGCCGAGGTCCGCCCATCCGGGATGGCTGGTCGCGTTCAGGCCGCGCCGGGCAATGCAGGAAATCCTCGAGCGAGGCGGCCGCCAGCCGGTCGCGATTCTCGTGATTGCCGCCCTCCTCGCGACCGCGATCGGCGGCGGCGAGATCGAGACTCTGCGCGCCGCAGCAGGGGAGACCGGCTGGGCGCTCGCGATCCTGTTTGCAGCCGGCGTCGTTCTCGCGTTTTGCGCCATCTGCCTCGGCCTCTTCTATGGATTTGCCTGGTTCACCACGCACACCGGCAGGCTCCTCGACGGCACCGGCTCGTTCAGGGACGTGCTGGCCGCACTGGCCTGGGGCCTGACCCCGTGGATCTGGGGCCTCGTCTTCCGCATCCCGTCGATGATCCTCTGGCCGAGCGCTTCGTCCGTCGTCTACGAGCCGAACGACAGCGGGATCCGGATCGGCAACGGTGCGTTCACCGTTCGTGACACGACGCCGGCCGATGCTCCGTGGTGGCAGGTCGCGATCCTGACGGGCCTCGAGATCGCGGTCTTCGTCTGGTTCCTCGTCGTGGCGAGCAGGACCCTTGCGGAAGCGCAGAAGATCTCCCCGTGGAAGGCTCTCGCGAACCTCGTGCTCGCGCTCATCCTCCCTGCGGCCGCCATGATCGTGGCGATCGTCGCGGCAGCGATCGCGAAGGGCTGAGGGGCTCCACCAGCAGCCCGCGCCGCGCGTACAATCCGCGGCCGGAGGCTTTCATGAACAAACGAAGTCTGGCCACGCGTCTGGCCGTGGTCGCGATCCTGTTCGTCCTGCCGCTGACCGCCTGGGCCCAGGCGCAGTGGACCCCGCAGCTCGCTGCGAATCTTCGCTCCGCAGGAAACGTCGCGATCTCGCCCGACGGCTCGCAGATCGCCTATGTCCTTTCCGTCCCGCGCGACCCGTTCGGAGAAGAGAACGGCGGCGCCTGGGGCGAGCTTCACGTGATCGGCAAGGACGGGACCTCGCGCTCGTTCATCTCCGGAGCGGTCAACGTCGCGGGCATCACGTGGACTCCCGACGGCCGGTCGATCTCCTTCCTGACCAAGCGCGGCAAGGACGAGTTCCGCTCGCTCTACGTCATCGACGCCGACGGTGGCGAGGCGCGTCGCGTCCTCGCCCACACCGCTGACATCGGCTCCTACAGCTGGAGCCCGGACGGGAAGCAGGTGGCGTTCCTCGCGAACGAGGTGGAAGCGAAAGAGAAGCGCGACCTCGAGAAGAAGGGCTTCTCCGCCCGCATCTACGAGGAGAACGTCCGTCCGGATCGGATCTACGTCGCGACCCTCGGCACCGACAAGGTCGAGTCGAAGGTCCTCGACGTCCCCGGATCGGCGACCGAGCTGCGATGGAGTCCCGCAGGTGCGCAGATCGCGGTGGCGATCGCGCCGACCTCCCTCATCGACCAGAACTACACGAGCCGCAGGGTGCACGTGATCGACGTCGCGACCGGTAAGGTCCTCGCGAAGGCGAGCAACCCCGGCAAGCTCGGCTCGACCGCCTGGAGCACCGACGGCAAGTACCTCGCGATCATTTCGGCTGCGGACAAGAACGATCCCTCCGCCGGACGGCTGGTCGTCATGTCGGCTGCGACTGGCGAGCTGCGCGACGTCCTGCCGAAGTACGACGGGCAGGTCGGCAGCGTCGCCTGGCGCGACGGCGACACCATGATCTACGTCGCCGACGAAGGCGTCTGGTCGACCCTCGGCGAAGTCAATGCCGACGGCTCCGGCCGCAAGACCATCATCGCTGCCGGCCAGCAGCCGCTTCTCTCCGGACTGTCGGTCGCGAAGAACGCCTCCGCGATCGCGTTCACCGGCGAGTCCGACAGACATCCGAACGAAGTCTTCGTCTGGCGCGAGAAGCAGCCGCTCAAGCGCCTGACCACCAGCAACCCGCAGCTCGCCCAGCTCCCGTTCGCCCCGCAGGAAGTCGTGACGTGGAGCGCACGCGACGGGCTGAAGATCGAAGGGATCCTCGTCCGTCCGCTGAACGAACAGAAGGGGACGCGCTATCCGCTCCTCGTCACCGTGCACGGCGGCCCCGAAGCACATGACCGCAACGGCTGGACGACCGGCTATTCGAATCCGGGACAGCTCGCCGCCTCGCGCGGGTTCGCCGTCCTCTACCCGAACTACCGCGGCAGCACCGGCCGCGGCGTCGCGTTCTCGAAACTCGGACAGAAGGATCCGGCCGGCAAGGAGTTCGACGACATCGTCGACGGCGTCGATCACCTCATCAACGTCGGACTCGTCGACAAGGCGAAGGTCGGCGTGACCGGTGGCTCGTACGGCGGTTACGCGACCGGATGGATGTCGACCTACTACAGCGACCGCTTCGCCGCGGGCGTGATGTTCGTCGGCATCAGCGACCTCGTGTCGAAATGGGGGACGACCGACATCCCGGGCGAGGAGTTCGACGTCCACGCGCTGCAGCACCCGTGGGACAACTGGCAGTTCCACCTCGAGCGGAGCCCGATCTTCTACGCCGAGCGGCAGAAGACCCCGCTGCTGATCATGGGCGGTGCCGACGACCCGCGCGTCCATCCGAGCCAGTCGATGGAGATGTACCGGCACCTCAAGGCCCGCGGCAAGGCTCCGGTCCGTCTGGTGTTCTATCCCGGTGAAGGTCACGGCAACCGCCGCGCCGCCTCACGCCTCGACTACAACCTCCGGATGATGCAGTGGTTCGAGCATTACCTGAAGGGCCCCGGCGGCAACCCGCCGTCGTCCGATCTCGAGTACACGCGGTAAGGGATGTCCCCTCATCCGCCGTCGGCACCTTCTCCCTGCTGCGGCGGGGAGAAGGTCGTCGACGGCACGCGTGCATCGCGATTCCCCTCGCCCCGCGGTAGCGGGGAGAGGGAGACACGGAGCGAAGCGGAGTGCGGGTGAGGGGCGATGCCATCACCCCCGGCAAGCGTTTCGATTCACGCGTTGCGGTCGCTCACTGGCTCCCGGGTGCGGTGAGGGAATGAGGATGGTGAGCCCGGTAGGGATCGAACCTACGACAAACGGCAGCCCCTCAAGCGCCTGACCGCCAGCGGCCCGCCAGTTGGAGCAGCTGCCGTTTGGCACGCACGAGGTCTTCATCGCACGTGGACAAATCGCATTCCCGGCAAGACGATGTGCCAGGGCGAACGCAAGTAGTGCCAGCATCTTGCTGGCGCTCAGAGAGATCGGTACTGTACCGCCCGGTCCGAAACCGGAACACCAAAGTGAGTGCCCCCACCGCCTGAAAAGTCGTGGCGAACAGACAAGCTACGCGTGTCTGCGGGGTGAGACGTCAGGAGATCACATGAAGAGAGCGACGAGCGTGCCCACGGGCGCAGCCGGACGCATCCGTATCATTCGCGCAGGGGTGAAGACCATTGAAAGCGGGGTCAAAGGGGCGCATCGAAGCGTTGGCCGCAGGACAGCGGTGGTAATTGGGCTCCTCTGCTTCCTGGTAGCAGTGGAGAGTGCGCACGCCCTTGTAACGATTGCATTTGAGAGCGGCCGTGTGGTGGCGAAAGGGGTCACGCCCGGCACGTCCGTCGTGTTCTTCATGGCCTCGCGGCGTCCTGCAAAGCACTACTCCCAGTTCGAGCGCACGGCCGCGATCGTAGACGACGCAGACGCAGACGGCGCGGTCGAGCTGCAGCCGGCTATCGGCGTCAACGGCAAGGACATCTGGTGCGCGGTCGACGTCCAGTCGGGGGCATATGCCGTTGCCAGGCCGTCGGGATCTGTGCTCGTGAATAGCGCGGTCATGGTGCGACCAAAGCGGGACGAAGAGAGTGCGGTCGGTGTCCTGTTGCTCGAGCGGCCCTGGCTGGAACTGCTGTGGGTGCAGAAGAAGGAAGACGCTTGGGTGACCAGCGCCACGCTCGGCGCGTTTGCGAAGAGCGATAGGACTAAACGAGTGCTGCCATTCGAGACGACACCCGCGCAGTTCCAGCCGATCCGCGGCCAGAAGCATCCCCCGGTGAAGTTCAAGAAGGGAGACCTCATCATCGCGATCGACGTCGTCAGTTCCGAAGTGTTCGTGACAGAGGTGGAGTAATCACGATGAACCGACTCGTATTGCTTCTCATGCTCGTGGTTGCGGTCATTCTGCCTGAGGCCGCCGCGGGTGCCGACGCGCCTGTGGGTGTGCCTCACCCGAACACGGCGCTGGGCTTCACCCCCGGGGCTGTCTACGACTTCAAGGGGTTCGACAGCGTCAACCTATTCAACGGCAATCTCGTGCTCACGGTTCCGCTGGGCCGGCCGTACACAGTCAACGGCAACATGACGTATTCACTCGCACTCGCGTACAACGGCAAACCGTGGGACTTCGGTACCCAGCCTGCTGAGTGGCAGTGTCAAGGAACGCGCCCGGAAAATGCACCTGACAGTGGAGTCGGTGCGTTTCCGAGCCGTGTCTCGAATGCAGGCATGGGCTGGACCCTAACACTCGGGCGCGTGTTGGCGAAAGACCATTACGCGAATGACACCGAGACTCCCCTGTACCTTGGCAGCGATGGCAGCATCAGTCCAATGGTGGGCGATTTGACTACAGGCGCGCTAGGCACGGAGTTTAAGGCAGCATATTACAACGCGAGTGGCGACAAACGCTTGCTCGAGACGCACGCGGGCACGTTCTACCTCGATCTGCCGAACGGACAGCGCCACACCTTCAACAGCAAGGGATGGCTCATCGCGATGCAGGACGCATTCGGCAATGCAGTCAGTGTAGATAACGATCTCATAGATGATGAAGTTGTACGAACCACGTTGACGGAGCTTGGCGCAGCCGGGCGGCATGTGGAAATCACCTACAAGCGCAGTCCGTACGTAATCGCACTCGCGCCGAACTACACCTACGTCGTAGACCAGGTGTCGTTGGGCGCCTTCGGCGGAGGGCGTGCGACGTACACGTTCGAATACAACTTCGACCAGCAGGATGTGGCAAGGCCGGTCGCCCTTCCTACCGGCGCCACGACCTCTCACCCACATTGCACGCCGGCAATCGAAGTACCTTTGTTGGTGAAACTCATCCTGCCGGATGGCTCCACCTACGACATCGACTACTACTACGAACGAGAGAATGCTGCCGAAGGTTCGGTCCGCTCGGTCGTGTTGCCGACTCGTGGCAAGTATGAATGGACCTATACTAGCTATGACCTTCCACGCACGTCCTGCGGTTTGGGCTGGATGACGCACACGGCTGGCGTCTCCACGAAGGTCGCCTTCGCGGCTAACGGCGTGCAAGTCGGGAGGTGGACATACCTGCCCACCGTCTACGACCCGACGCCCGGCGACGGCATAGCGTTCGTCGAAGGCAGCGACACCTGCACCGAGGTGAAGTTGTCTGGGCCGGTGGAACTGCAGCGTCGCGGATACGACGAGGTTCTCCGAACGGTGACTGTCGAGCTTCCTGACAGCTCCGGCGCGCTGGTTCCGGTATCCAAGGCGGTGAGTCACTTCTCCACGTGGGCGGACGCCCCCCAGGAAGGCGTGTCAAACAGCGAGTTCGACTATGGCCTGCCGTTCACGCGGCGGGTCACAGACGCCACGGGGACGTCGCATCTGAGCTCAGAGCAGTACGACTGCAGCAGCGGCGCCTGTACGGAGACGGTGCTCCGACGACGGTACTCACGCTACGACCCCATCAGGGCGTGGTCATCCCCGATCGGATATCTGAGGCTGCCCACTCTCGAGCGGACCGAGTTTCTCGACCAGAACGGGGCGGCGGAGGCTTGGACGCAAACTGAGTACGAGGACTGGAATGGCTACGGGCAGTTTCGGCGAACGGAACTCGTCAGCAGCTTCGGCGGAACGCGACGGACCATCGTAGACTTCCTGACCAAGCGGAACCTCGACGGAAGCTACCAGTATGCTGACGCGAACGGAGTGCGGTCGTACTCCGACGCCGGAGGGAACATCACGACGGGGTCGTTGCGATGGTTCGGAGTGGAGGATCCCTGGCTCCCTGGTGTGTACAACGTCTCCGAGACTCGTGAGGGTGCCGGGGTGAGTCGCCAGGAGGCCTGCTTCGGTACCTCGCTTGGGGACGCGCCCGGGTTTCTGAAGCGACGGCGCCTGTACGCGGACACGCAGGCCGGCCCGGCCGACGTCGTGGTGGAGTACACGCCGAGCCTGGATGGGCATGGCAACGTTGCGAGGGAGGCGTATTACGGCGGGGACGGGGCGAGTCTCGACACCGTGCCATTGTGTCAGGTTGCACTTCCTGCCAACGCCAGATACGCGATCGACCACGCATACGAGTTCGGCACGCGCAAGAAGTCGACGTACACCGGTGTGTCATCCAACGCATTCGAAGGGACCGTTGACCGGTGGACCGGCCTGCTCTCGACGACCCGCGATACCGCAGGTGTCGTCACTGCGTATGTCTATGACGTGCTCGGACGCATCACGGAAGTAGCTCCGAGCGAACGGCCAAAGACCATCTACGAGTATCGGGCGGCGACTGCCTCACTCGGTGCCAATGTTCAGGCAAAGACGTACCCAGCGGTCGGGTCGACTCTCCTGAGATCCGCGAGCTACGAATACGATGGGTTCGGCCGGCTTCGCGAAGAGACACAGCTGATGCCCGATGGCCAGACGAGCCGGAGAGAAACCATCACCGACGCGCTCGGCCGCGTTTCGAAGGTGACGGAGTTCGGTGGCAGTGGGTCGTTGCCGGCCACCGTGTTCACGTACGACACCTTCGACAGGGTAAAAACTCAGACTGCGCCCGACGGGAGCGTCACCACGTTCGACTACACCGACATGCGCAGGAGAGGTCGGACCACGGCGAACGCGAGTGGCATCGTGAGCGCGACCGGCAGCGAGACCTATGATGCACTCGGGCGCGTGGTGAGTGTGGAGGAGCCTGCCGGCGCTGCTGGTGAGCCGGTCGTAACGTTCTACCGATACGATACCGATGGGCGTGTGACTGAGGTGTGCCAGGACTCAGCCAATGGCGAGACCTGCGGACAGAGGCGGACGTTCACGTACGACAATCGCGGCTTTCTCACGAAAGAGGAACACCCTGAGAACGGCTGGACGAGCTACAAGTACGACGCGCGGGGGCACGCAATTGAGCGTACCAATGACGAAACGAGTGTCAGTTACGACTACGACGCTGCCGAGCGTCTCACAAAGATCCGCGAAGACCAGAAGGATCTCGTGGAATACGTGTATGAGGACACGGACGATCCCGCCAGGCCAGGCAACAAGAGGAAGGGCAAGCTGAGTCAGGAGATCCGTAGGAATTACCTCAACACGGCTCGCGTCGATACGACGCTCTCGAACGACTACAGCGGGCCTGGCGGCACGCTGAGCTCACGAACGCTGCACGTACAGAAAGTCGGCGAAAGCGGACCGACGACGATCCAGAAGGTCAGCTACACCACAGAATTCGACGAGTTCGCCCTGCCGAAGGTTGTAACGATGCCGCAGTGCGTGGACCCGACGATCGCCTGCGCGCCGATTTCAGGCGCCGGTACCGTGACGTTCGGACGCCAGGCAGGGTATCTCACGACCGTCGCGGGGTTCGCCAGCCTCGGGTACGAAGCGAACGGCATGGTCAAGAAAGTCGAGCACATCGGATCGACAAGGCTCACCGATGTTTATGAGTCAGATGAGGGCTCTCCTCGTCCGGGGAAGGTGTCGTTCTGCTACACCCCCAGGATTCTACAGCAGCCGGCGGACACGCCGGTGCGTGACGGAGGTCCGGTCACACTGAGCGTCGGCGCGTTCGAGCCGGACGCTGTCACTTACCAGTGGTACAAGGGCGTAGCACCCGAGGGCACCGCGCTCGGAGGACAGACCAACCGCACACTGACCGTGCCGGCCGTTGAAGGCGAGAGGTTCTGGGTTCGCGTGACGAACGCCTGCGGTGCCTGGGTGGAAAGTGCGACAGCGACCGTCACCCTCGGCGGCTGTGTGCCCGTGCTCATCGAGCAGCCGCCGATCGATCAGGTCGTGACTTCCGGGACCCAGGCGACTCTTTCAGTTGGTGCCCAGGGCACCGACGTCCGCTTCGTGTGGGAGGAGTTCCTGGACGGGCTCGGCAAGCCCTGCGGCACGCTCGATGGTACGGGGGGCTGTTCGTGGGCGAGCGTATCCGGAGCGTCGGCCTTCCTGACGGGTGCGGTGGACGGCACACCAAGGTTCTACAGGGTCCATGTGAGTGGTCTGTGTGGAGAGGCGATCACAGCCGGTCCGGTGAAGGTCAGTTCGATCAGCGGATGTGTGCCGCCCACGATCAACAGCCACCCAGTGGGAACTGCGTCGATCGAAGCCTGGCAGGAGCACGAGTTATCCGTGGTGGCCGCCCCGCAGAGCGCGACATACAAGTGGTTCATCGGCAATTACGATGCATCCAGCCTGCTTCCGGTCGGCGGGAACCTCTCAACGCTGATGGCGAGAGCCAATGAGAGTGCTACGTTCTTCGTGGAAGTGTCGATCGGTACGGGCGACTGCCGCGTCAAGAGTAATCTGGCGAAGATCATCGTGACGTCATGCCCGAACGTCACGGTTCAGCAGCAGCCCGGGGATCAGCGCGTGGTTGAGGGTACTCGCGCGCGCCTGACGTTCCCAGCGGTGGGCGTCGCGCCGATGAGCTTTCGGTGGTACGAAGGGCTGCAGGGCGACCGCAGTACACCGCTGGGCGTGACGCAATCGAATCAGTTCGACACGCCACCCGTGACGAAGCCGACCGTGTTCTGGGCGGAGGCGCGTTCGGGCAGCGGCCCCGGGGAGACAACTTATTGCGCGGTCGCCTCGCGAACGATAAACGTCGGCGTCTGTAGTCCACCGGTAATTGCCGCACCCCGCGTGCTGGTCGCCGGCGAGTGGACCAACGTGGTGACGCCCGGGCAGTCTGCGAGACTCGACCTCGTCATCAGCGGAGACGAGCTAGCCTATCAGTGGTACGAAGGAGAGTCCGGAGACACGACGAAGCGGCTCGAAGGCGAGACCTCGCCATTCTTGATCGTCTCTCCTGGCGAGGACAAGTCGTACTGGGTTCATGTCGTCGGTGAATGCGGAGAGGCGGTGAGTGCCACGATCAGAGTCAAGTTCTGTATCCCGCCAGTGATTACCACTGGACTGCCTCCTGAGCGAGAGGTCAAGGAAGGCGTTCCTGCGTCGCTGACTGTCGCGGCAACTCCGGCCGGCGTGACGTATCGTTGGTCGTACCGCGCTGTCGGGGAGTCGCGATGGGGCGACTTCGATACGGTCGGACCGACCCTCGAGTTGTCATCGATGCTGCCGGGCAGCTACGAGGTTCGCGCCACTGTGAGCAACGAAACGTGCTCCACTACGACCGGAGTGTGTCGGGTCGATGTGTGCCGCCCGCCGGCGATCAGTGCAGTCAGCACCGATTACTCCTCTGCCCGCGCTGGCGACGTGGTCACGCTCCGCGTGAGTGCTTCGGATGGCGCGAGAATCCGCTGGTACCAGGGAGAAAAGTCCGCGCCAATGCTGATCGGCGAAGGGACGGCGAGCACGCTGGACGTCAGGCCTACTACGACGACGCGATATTGGGCGCGCGCAGACTTCGGCGACGAATGCGACTCCGAGACGCCTTTGCTCACGGTTCATGTGTGCCAACCTGCTGTAACCGTGCTCACGCCGACCGCCAACGTCGCTCGCGGTCAGTCGGTGGAGCTCAGGGTTGCCGCGATTGGCACGGCGCCCTTGGAGTACACGTGGTACGAGCAGCGCACCGAGGGCCCGGCTCCCGCCTCGGGCACCTCGGACGGGCCGAAGTACGTTGCGACGCCTCAGGCCACGACTACCTACTTCGCGACCGTCGCTTCGTTGTCGTGCTCGGTTCCGTCGACGCCGGTCGCGAGCGAGACCATGACGGTCGTCGTCTGCCAGCCGGCCGAGAACGTCACCGTCCCCACCGCCTCGCCAGCGGCGATCACCCAGGGACAAACCGCGATGCTGTCGGTCGCTGCGACGGGAACCGGCCTTCAATTCGAGTGGTTCGAGGGAAGCATTGGTGACATCTCTCGGCCAGTCCGCACCGGAGCGTCCATTCCGGTAACTCCACCGATGAACCAAGCCTACTGGTGCCGTATCTCCGCGGACTGTGGGCCGTCCGTCTCCAGTACGGCCGTCATGGTGGATGTGTGCAATCCTCCCATCGTCGGAACGCCGACTCGCTCCCTCGAGCAGGTCCCGAGCGGCGGGACCATCCGTTTCGAGGTCCCCGTATCCGGCGAAGCGCTCACGTATCAGTGGTACCGCGGGCAGACAGGCGATACGTCGGTCCCGGTGACCTCCAGCAACGCGAGCCTCTCGCCCTGGCAGTTCGAAACGACGGTGACCTCGACGGCGTCCTACTGGCTACGCGTTGCGAGCAAGGGTCGCTGCTCGACCAACAGTGCGGCCGTCACCGCCGAACTCTGTCCTGCGCCATCCGTCTCGATCCGTCAAACGCCAGGAGGCTCCACCACCTCGGGACGATACGTGTGGTTGAGCGCTGACAGCGATCAGGCCGGAAGCGTCACGTACCGGTGGTACCAGGGGACGGGTGCGGCTTCGCAACTCGCGGGAACCGGCGCGAGCATCTACGTCGCTCCGCTGGTCCCGACGACGTATTGGGTCAGAGTCGCGAACACTTATTGCTCGACCGACAGCGCTCCCTTCACCGTCGATGTCTGCGGCCCCACGATCGGCGTGGAGCCTCAGGACATCACGGTTCAGTACAACACAAGCGGAGGCACGCTCTCCGTCGACGTCTTCGCGGACACCACGCCGACCTATCGGTGGTACAAGGGCCAGCCTGGGGACATGTCACAGCCAGTGACGGGAGGTACGGCCCGGTCCGTGCCCGTGGCACCAGCCGTGACCTCTACGTACTGGGTTCACGTGACGACGGCATGCGGGCCCGGCGCGCAGAGCCGCGCCGCCGTGGTGACCGTCGCCGGATGTGTGCCGCCGGTGGTGAACGGTCATTCGAGCAGCCCCATCACCATTCGCTACGGGGACTCGGTGCCGCTCGCAGTCGCCGCCTCCGGCGCCCTCCTGCGGTACCAGTGGTACGAGTACATCCCCGGATACAGCAGCGGCTGGACTCCGGTCAGCGGCGCGACGTCGCCGGAACTTCTCGTCACACCCACGTACAGTTCGACGAGCTACTACTGCTCGGTGTGGAACGACTGCGGCAGCGCAGCAACGAACGCGATCGCAGTGAACGTCACGTACTGTACGCAGCCGTCGCTCCAAGCCGGGCCCACCAATCAGCAGTATCGAACCGGCGTGCCAGCGGAGTTCTCGGTCACCGCCACGGGGACGGACGTTCAGTACCAGTGGTATGCCAGCGATCCGGCAGGCAGCACGCCGGTCGCAATTCCCGGCGCAACTTTGCCGAGCCTGCAGGTGATCCCCAACAACAGTGGCGCCACCTACTACGCCCGGGTCTACAACTGGTGCGGTGAGATCACGACGCCGGCCGCGAGCGCGATCCTCTGCAATCCTCCGGCGTTCGTCGCGCAGTCGGCGTCCGCCAGCATCACCGAGGGGCAATGGGCCCAGCTCTACGCGCTCATCGGGGAAGGCGCAAACCTGCCGGTGTCCATGCAGTGGTACCGCGTTCTGTCGAACGGAGCCTGGGAGTCACTGGCCGGCCAGGTCTACACGACACTGACGGTCAACCCGGTCGTGACAACCACCTACGTCGGCGTCGCCTCGAACGCCTGCGGGACGGCCTACACCAACTACCTGCTCGTCACCGTCAATCCCTGTCCGAAGCCGGTCATCCTGTCGCATCCGGCTTCGCAACAGGTCAGCTACGGCTCGAGCGCGACGCTCTCCGTCGGCGCCCAGAGCGATTCCAGCGTCACCTATACGTGGTATGAGAGTGTCGCGGGCGCAGCATGGCAGCTCGTCTCGCAGTCCGGCGCCACCATCGCCGTTACGCCCACGGTGACGAGCTCCTATCGCGTCGAAGTGTCGAACGCTTGCGGAACCGTTCAAAGCAACGTGGCGGACGTAACGGTAGTCGGCACCGCCTGCCAGGCTCCCAGCTACGTCTGGGAGTCGCTGCCGGGTGCGGTGTATTACTGGCCGGGCGAGCCGATCACCGTCACGATTCAGGCCAGCGGAACCAACCTGTACTACCAGTGGTACAAATGGTCGCAGGGGTACGTCGACGCGATCAGGGGAGCCACCGAGGCCACGCTCACCGACTGGCCCGAAGCCAATGGCACCGTCTACTGGGTGCGGATCTTCAATCAATGCGGCGACATGAACTCGTCGTATGTGACCGCGTACGACCAGAGCGTCCAGGCGCTCCTGCTGCGAGCCCCGCGGAGCGAATGGCTGGCCTTCGGTGGGCCGGCCTCTGCTGACCCGCAGGCTCGGCGCGACGGTGTGGCGTTAGGGGGTACACCTACCGCGCAGCCCCTGCCGTTGGGAAGGCCAGACCGGGCGGCCGCGCCTTCGGTGCGCCTACCGCGAGTGGCAGGTACCGGTGCCGCCCCGGAACCCTGGCTGGAGCGTCGTCGCCCACAATCCATGTTCGAACGAGCACTCTCGAGGAGGAGTGAGTGATGGAAGCCATAAGGAAGGCTCTGCTCGCGGTGATCGCCGTCGCCTGTGCCGTCTCCGCGACGGCCGCGGAGATTCCGGTTCCCTCGGCGTCGCCGATGATCCGCGGGACCATAACGGAGATCAAGGGCAAACGGATCACGCTGCTGCGGAGCATCGTCGTCGACGTGGCGAACGCGGCAATCCAGAAGCGGAAAAAGGCCGTCCCTCTCGAATCGATCGGCGTCGGCTCCCGGGTGACGGTGACGATCGCCGGAACGTCGAAGCAGGCCGGCGGGGTGCTCCTCGGAGAGCTCATCACGGTCGAGGCGCCCGACGGACAGCTGACCGGAACGCTCGAAGGGCGCGGAACCGACACGATCACCGTGGCTGGACAGACGATCGCAGTCGACGCCGGTACGTACATCGGAGGCTTCCAGGACGCAAAGCCGCTGACGAAACTGGCGGAGCTCAAACAGAACTACCCGGTGGCGGTCGACCTGGTCGCTTCCGACGCGGGCCTGGTGGCGGTGGCGGTGATGGCCGTCGGACCGGCGCCGCCGACCCCGCCGATCGTGCCGTCGACGTACACGTCGTTCGCGGGGGTGGTGCGCGCGATCGGCGAGACGAGTTGGACGGTCGGCGAGACGAAAGTGGTCGTGAACGCGAAGACGAAGATCCCGGAGAAGTTGGCGGTGGGCGATACTGCGATCGTGGCCGGAGTCAAG
>JBAQWH010000736.1:0-1608 GCA_049298815.1 Thermoanaerobaculia bacterium
TCACCCGCTTCCAGGCCACCGCGGCGGCCGACGGGAAGTTCTCGTTCACGATCACCGAGCGCGTCGCGCTCAGCGACACGATCGACCTTCAGGTCGTCAACGCTGCCGGCTCGGTCGCGGCGATCCTGCCGCTCACCCCGTTCGTCACCGAGAGTGGCCTCGGCTTCGTCGCACCGACGGATCGCGCGGTCACGTTCCACGCTGCCAACGGTGTCTCCGTCACCACCACCGCCGGCACCTTCGACGAGCCGACCGTGGTGACGATCGCCGACGCACCGAAGGTCCTCTTCGAGTCCGTCCCGAACTTCGCGACCGAGATCAACTTCGTCTCCGGTCTCGCGATCATGTTCGACGGGGCAGCGAAGAAGCCGCTCGAAGTGGAGATCCCGATCCCGACGGGGACCGTCACCGACGGGCGCACGTTCCTCCTCGGCCGCCTCGGCGACTCGGCGCGCGGTCCGCGCATCGAGATCGACGACACCCTCCGTGTCGCGGATGGCAAGTTCACGACGGCGGAGGTTGCGAGCGGCGGAAACGCGCGCGTGCAGACGCTCGAGACGAGCGATGGCCGCCGCGTCAAAGACTCACTGCTGCGCGTAGTTGACGGAGCGGCCAGGTGGGCCGTCATCGACCTCAATACGTCGGGCGCACCGTTGGCATTCGCGTTTGCAGAAGGACTCGCCACAACCCTGCAGCTTTTCTTTAGCTCGTTCAACTCTCTCTTCTGCTCGGACAGGTACTTGCTGGACACCGGTGGCCGCGCCGTCTTTCCGGTGCTCGCCGGCGTTCCGTTCGTCCTGCAAGGGGTCGACCTCGGCAGCGGCCTGGACGTGTTCGAAAGAAAATACGACGGCGTTCCGTTGCCGCCAGCCGGCAGCGTCTCGCCGATCGGCTCGCCGATGCCGAACGAGTCCGGACCGTATCCCGTGTTCGGGAACCCGTTCTTCGTTCACGTCGTCGACGTCGACGCTCCGGGCGTTGCTTTCGAGACGGTTCCCGGCCTCACGGTCGAGATTCCCGAGACGTCGCCGGCATCGACGCTGGCGACGATCGCGCGTACCTCGGCAGCCCCGGCGCAGTTCGGCGCGATCAACGTGACGCAGTCGAAGCTTCTCCCGCTCGGGACCGTGGCGCCCCGCTCGATCGACGCTTCGGTCGGCAACCGTCTGATCGTCTTCGGCTCTGCAGCCGACGTCGCGCCGACCGGCAGACTCGAGATCGTCTTCAACGAGGCGATCGACTACGGCCGCGAGCTCGCGAACCTCGCGAAGCTCGTCCGCCTCGACAAGCGCGAGGGGAGTGCATGGGTCCGCGTCCCGGTCGACTATGAGGCCGACTCCGGCGACCGCAGGATCGCGATCCTCCTCCGCGGCGAGCTCCAGCGCGGCGGCGAGTACCGTCTCACGCTCGACGCCTCGATCCCCGACACCGCCCCTGCTCCGAATACGAAGACCCTCGGCTTTCATGTCGTCCTCCCGTTCACCGTGCGCAGGCCCCACGGCAAACTCACGGAGCTGACGATCCCCGACGGCTCCGTCCGCGACCTCGCGCTCGACGGGAACCTCCTCTTCGTCGCGGCCACCGACGGCGACCTCCTCGCGTACGACG
>JBAQWH010000737.1:0-2395 GCA_049298815.1 Thermoanaerobaculia bacterium
CTTGACTCCGGCCACGATCGCAGTATCGCCCACCGCCAACTTCTCCGGGATCTTCGTCTTCGCGTTCACGACCACTTTCGTCTCGCCGACCGTCCAACTCGTCTCGCCGATCGCGCGCACCACCCCCCGAACGAGATGTACGTCGACGCGGGGGCCGTTCTCGTATTCGTTAGCGATGTGGCGGCCGTATCGGCAGTGAAGGTGGGTGGGAGCATTGTGGCAATAACCCTGGACCTCAACGGTGCGCGGCTTTCGCATGAAGTCGAAGTTGTACAGTATTCGTCTGGCCCTGCAACTTGAATCGCAGCTCGCCGATGATCACGCGCCCGGCCATTTGCGCGTCGATCTCAACCGCGCCCTCGGAATACGTACCGGTGAGCATTAAGTGGTCACCACGCATCGTGCCGCGCACCGAGATTTCTTCAGCCTCACGCCCTTCGAAATGGCGGAGTTTCCCGGCGACCGACTCGTCATCAATAAATATCGCCAACTCAGTGCCGACGATATCTTCGGTTTCCTCGACCATGTGAACGTCCGAGAACACGCGCGGAGAGTTGACATGCGTGCATGTCACCCACAACACAAATGACATCGCGAGAACAATTGTTTGACGGATTCGCACAATTCGCTCCTACTGCGGTGGGACCAAGTCGATCAGATGCTTGTTGAATCTCTCCGGATTCTCTTGGCGCATTTTCTCGAAATCTGCAGCTTGCGTCTGGTTCTCTTTGATCAGGTCTTTGAACTTTTCGTTCGCCTTGCCTTTGGCGTCGCGCGTGATCAGGTCGCTTGCCTGAAAGTGAGGAGGATCAGCCGCCTGATTATTTAGCGGCGACAGCTGCGCACCAGCGGCGAGAGCCGTTAACCCTGCGAGATCGGTTCCCCGCAGACTCGTGGCTACGTTGATGTCGACGGCGAGTCCAGCTGTGTGGGGACTCGTCCCCGTCGTGTTTTTCGTGAACGCCGTCTTGATGCCGTCGTGATACTTCTGCGTTCTGAAGACTTCGTTGAATGTGAAAGTCACCCCCTGCTTCTGAGATGCAGTCATAAGCGTCTGGAGACGCGGGATCATGCGTGTATCCACGTAGGTGATTTGCGGGCGCGATCTCGTCATCAACACACGCACGGGCACGACATCCTCTCCGTTTGGGTCTACGTAGTTGATCGGACTGTTGATCGCGTATGAGTACCGGTTGTAAGCCTGAGGATTTGGAAGTGCGTTGCGGCGCTGTTTGGGATCCACAGATAAGAAGCGTCCCACCTGCAATCCGTAGTACCGGGCGTGCATGTAGTCGAGCGAGGCGGTCGGGTCGCCGACTGCCACGTCCCGCTCGTGCCCGGTGAACTGCATCCGTGAACGGGCAGGCTCGGCCGGATTCCCGCTCAGTTCCTCACCGAACGGATGGTAGTCGTGCACTCCCACCGTCTGGCCCGCGTCACTCGTGATCAGTCGTGGCGTGCCAAGATGATCGAGGTGATAGTGGTACGTCACCGGCGTCGTCCCGCCCGGCTCGCGCTGCACGGTCGCCAGGAGCTGTCCATCCCGCCACACGTAGTCCTTCGTCCACTGCCAGTTCCCCGGCTCGCTCGCCGGACTCGTGAACTCCCGCAGCACCTTCCCCGATGCGTCCCGTACTGTCCACTGCCAGCTGTCGCTCTGCGAGTCGTACACTCCGATCCGCTCTCCGCTCGCGTCGTACACGTACTCGCGCCATTGCCCGGGGCCTTTCGTATCGGAGACCTGCGCATCGAGCGCGTCGTAGGTGTACGTATGCCCGTTCATCGTCACGACGCGGCCGGCCGCGTCATACGTGACCGCCCCCGATGCGCTGGTCAGGCGGTTCGTCTTCGCGTCCGTCTCGTAGCCGAGCAGCCCCGCTGCGCAGGGCGTCACAATCGGCGTCAGCGAGCAGTCTGTCCC
This sequence comes from Thermoanaerobaculia bacterium, assembly GCA_049298815.1. GTDB lineage: Bacteria > Acidobacteriota > Thermoanaerobaculia > Gp7-AA8 > Gp7-AA8 > JBAQWH01. The sequence goes on from JBAQWH010000737.1 coordinate 1,922, forward strand.
CTGACAGCATCCCGTCTGGTTGCCCCACGCGTCGTACTGGTACTTGCGGGTGATCCCGTTCACAGTCGACTGAATCACCCGCCCGACCTTGTCATAGGCGAACGTGTCCGATCCAACCGCGGTGATGTTCCCCGACGCGTCGTACGACAAGTCTCGCCCGGCACTCCAACTCACCGGCGCGGAATGAGAGACCGGGCTCCCGGTCAGCGGCACCTCAGCCCATGCGGGTAGCCCGGCAACCAGGAGCAGCGTGAGCAACGCTCGGGAAGCGAGGCGGTTCATGGTCATCACCCTCATGAGCCCTGCTTCCTCCGGATCGTATCCGCCAGCACCGCGCCGTCCTCCAACTTGACTCCGGCCACGATCGCAGTATCGCCCACCGCCAACTTCTCCGGGATCTTCGTCTTCGCGTTCACGACCACTTTCGTCTCGCCGACCGTCCAACTCGTCTCGCCGATCGCGCGCACCACCCCC
>JBAQWH010000738.1:0-1708 GCA_049298815.1 Thermoanaerobaculia bacterium
GAGCGGCGTGAGGGCGTCTCAGTCCCTGCACGAACGACGAGGAACCGGTGAACACTTCAGTTCCCGCGCTGCTCCGCCACCTACGCTGCCTTCCCCGAGGAACCCCGAGGAACCCCGAGGGACTCCCCTTCAAACGTTCCGCTTCGCCAGCATGCACGGAGGGCGCGAGAGGAACGTCGTCTGATCGAACGTCGCCTCCGCTGCGCTGCCACGCCAGAACCAGACACCGGCGGCATCGACCTGCAGCTGGACGGTGATCGGAGTTCCCGCGCTCACGGCCAGCGGCTGCTCGACGAGAAGCAGTCCCTGCTGCCAGGTGGTCGCAGGGCCCCACGCATTCGTCAGCGTGATCCCGTCGGCCAAGGTCGCGGTGAACCCGATCGCGAACCCATGCAGCGTCCCGTCTCGGTCAGCCACGAACGCCGCACTCCCGTGCTGGACCGGGTCGCTCACCTCGGCGGCGCGCAGGCTCATCATCGTGGCCGGGGAAGCGAGGAGCGACTCGCGGTCGATGTTGGCGGAGTGCAGCGCATTCGCCTCGAACATCCGGAGCAGCGAGAAGTCGAAGCCGTGACGCGGAGTGCTCCACCAGTCGAGTTGCTCCGCGTAGACCTTCGGCACTTCGACCGGCGCGATCCAGACGTCGACGACGGACGGGATCAATCGCGCACCGGGCGCGAGAAGGCGCTCGCGCGCATCGATCACGATGCCGAGCCACCCTTCGTTGAAGACCAGCGGCCCGATCGTCTCGCTGACCAGGACGTCCGCGCGCTCGGGCAGTTCGACCTCGGTCGACCTTCCGTGGAGCACGGTGATTCGGTCTGCAAATCCCAGCTGCCGGGCCAGCAGCGCCGCGCCGTCGGCCGTGTGCTGCTGCTCGATCGCGTAGACGTGTCTCGCCCCGGCCTGGCAGGCGAGGAACGCGAGGATCCCGGTGCCCGTGCCGACGTCGACGACGACGTCGCCCGGACGCACCGTCGCGTTCAACGCCGCGCGGTAGGCATCGATCCGGACCTGGTCGGACAGGAGGTCGCGATGGTAGCCAAACACGGTCGGAGTCTACGTGACGCGGTGGAACGCAGAAAGCGGCTGGCCGACGATTCGCGCCGGCGCGTTCGCCCGTACACTGTTCACCGGTCCAGAGGACTCCCCGAACGCGATGCCGACCTTCGTCACCTCGTGCCCTCGCAACTGCTACTCGACCTGCTCGCTGCGCGTGACGGTCGAGGAAGGGCGTCTCGTGCGGGTCGAAGGGCTGCCGGAGAACCTGGCGACGCCCGAGGGGCCGTGCATCAAGGGGCTCGCGTACGTCGAGCGTGCGCATTCGCCCCAGCGCATCACCCGGCCTCTGCGTCGGAACCATCATGACGGGACCTTCGAACCGATCGCGTTCGGCGAGGCGATCGACCTCATCGCCACGCAGCTCGAGAAAGCGGCCCGCGAGCACGGTCCGCAGAGCGTTCTCTACTACTCGGCCAGCGGGACGAAGGGTTTGCTCAACTCCGCAGGGCTCGCGTTCTGGCGGCTCTTCGGCGGCTGTACGACGACGTACGGCGATCTCTGCTGGCCGGCGGGACTCGAGGCGACCCGGCTCACGCTCGGCGACAACTCGCACAACGCGCCGTGGGATCTCGAGAACGCCCGCCTCATCGTCCTGTGGGGCCGCAACTCCGCGGAGACGAACATCCATCAGATGCTGCACGTGCAC
>JBAQWH010000739.1:0-2787 GCA_049298815.1 Thermoanaerobaculia bacterium
CGCCCGTACAGCACCTCGATGTCTTTGACCTCGACCTCGTCGTCGTTGGCGGTGGCGATGACCAGCTTCGAGCCGCGGAGGTTATCGACCTCGAACTCGTGGCGCCGGCCCTCGCGCTTGATGTCGATGTACGACTCGATCGGCGTCTCGTCGATCCGGACGGAGAGCCGGCCGTCCGCGCGCGTGCCGAAGCCGTCGTGCGCCGAGAAGCGGATCCCGAGGACCGGGGCGTCCTCGAGCGGGATGATGATGCGCGTGCCGTTCTTCCGGCACTCGTCGCCGCCGATGCACATCCCCGCCTCGCGGTAGGAGGTCCAGCCGGGCGACGTGGGGCGGTCGCGATCGCGGTCACGGAGGCCCGGCATCGGTCTCAGGGTCCGCTCCGGGCCGTACAGCACCGCGATCTGGTCGATGACCACCTCGTCGTCGGCAGCCGGCTCGAAGACCAGCAGGCGTCCGCGCAGTTCCTCGACTTCGAGCGTGAACGTCTCTCCTTTGCGCGGGATGTCGATGGAGTCGCGGACCGTGTTGCCGTCGATCTTCACCCGCAACTTTCCGCCGGCGGTCTCGCCCATCTGATCGTGGGCCCGGAATCGCACGGCCACGACCGTCAGGTCGCGAAGGGGAACGGTGAGGCGCCGCTCCCGGCACTCCCGGCCGCCGATGCAGCCGCCGGCGTCCGGCACCGGAGTCCATTCGCTGCGCTGGGCAGCAACGGGGGAGGCGAGGAAGGAGACGACGAGAAGAATGAAGAGACGTCGCATGGAGGAATTGTAGCGAGAAGTATGAGGTATGAAGTATGAAGTATGAAAATAGGTATTGTAAAACCTGATTCATTTCATACTTCTTATTTCATACTTCTTACTTCCTCTCGAACCCGCCTCAGCCATGGCGTTGTGCTTGCATGACGCCCCCGCCAGAACGCGTCCCCCGCGACCGGGGACGTCCGACCTCGCAGAGAACGAAGCAGTCGACGATTCACAACGGGAGGGTCTCCGCGCGATGAGCACGGGCATTGGCATCGACAAAGCCACCGAGCTGAGTCCGAAGGACTTCGAGAAGCTCCTTCTTCGGACGCTCACGGCGATCAAGAAAGGTGATTTTTCCGTACGCATGCCGGTGGAGTTCACCGGGGTGCAGGGAAAGATCGCCGATGCGCTCAACGACATCGTCGAGCTCAGCGAGCGGACGACCGACGAGGTCGAACGGATCGCGAACATCGTCGGCAAAGAGGGCAAGCTGAATCAGCGCGCGCAGGTCCCGGCGGCGGGCGGGCAGTGGTCCGTCACGGCCGACTCGGTGAACTCGCTGATCACCGATCTCGTGCAGCCGACCAACGAGGTGGCGCGGGTCATCGGGGCCGTTGCGCGGGGAGACCTGAGCCGGACGATGACCGTGGAGTTCGACGGGCGTCCGCTCAAGGGCGAGTTCCTCCGGACGGCGAAGACGGTCAACACGATGGTCTCGCAGCTCGCGTCGTTCGCATCCGAGGTCACGCGCGTGGCGCGCGAAGTCGGCACCGAGGGCATGCTCGGCGGTCAGGCGGACGTCAAGGGTGTCAGCGGCACGTGGAAGGACCTCACCGAGTCAGTCAACTCGATGGCGTCGAATCTCACCGGGCAGGTGCGCAACATCGCCGAGGTCACCACCGCCGTTGCGAACGGCGACCTCTCGAAGAAGATCACGGCCGAGGCGCGAGGCGAGATTCTCGAGCTGAAGAACACGGTCAACACGATGGTCGACCAGCTCCGGTCGTTCGCATCGGAAGTCACGCGCGTGGCGCGCGAAGTCGGCAGCGAAGGAAAACTCGGCGGTCAGGCAGACGTTCAGGGCGTCAGCGGCACGTGGCGCGATCTCACCGACTCGGTCAACTCGATGGCGTCGAACCTGACGAACCAGGTCCGCAACATCGCAGCAGTCACCACCGCCGTCGCGAACGGCGACCTCTCCAAGCAGATCACCGTCGACGCGCGCGGCGAGATCCTCGAGCTCAAGGACACCATCAACACGATGGTCGACCAGCTCCGGTCGTTTGCATCGGAGGTCACGCGCGTCGCGCGTGAGGTCGGCACGGAAGGAAAACTGGGCGGGCAGGCGGACGTCCAGGGGGTCAGCGGCACCTGGAAGGATTTGACCGATTCGGTCAACTACATGGCCGCGAACCTCACCTCGCAGGTCCGCAACATCGCGGAGGTAACGACCGCGGTCGCGAACGGTGACCTCTCGAAGAAGATCACCGCGGAAGCCCTCGGTGAGATCCTCGAGCTGAAGAACACCATCAATACGATGGTCGACCAGCTTCGAGCGTTCGCGTCGGAAGTCACGCGCGTCGCAAAGGAGGTCGGCACCGAAGGGCGACTCGGCGGCCAGGCTGAGGTGCCTGGCGTCGCCGGCACCTGGAAGGATCTGACCGACTCGGTCAACGCGATGGCCGGCAACCTCACTGCGCAGGTCCGCAACATCGCCGACGTCACGACCGGCATCGCCATGGGTGACCTGTCGAAGAAGATCACGGCGGAAGCGCGCGGCGAGATCCTCGAGCTGAAGAACACGATCAACGTCATGGTCGATCAGCTCAGCGCGTTCGCCTCGGAGGTCACGCGCGTGGCGCGCGAGGTCGGCACCGAAGGGCAGCTCGGAGGTCAGGCGAACGTCGCCGGCGTTGCGGGCACGTGGCGCGATCTCACCGACTCGGTCAACTCGATGGCCGGCAACCTCACCGGGCAGGTGCGCAACATCGCCGAGGTGACGACGGCCGTTGCCATGGGCGACCTGTCGAAGAAGATC
>JBAQWH010000740.1:0-5995 GCA_049298815.1 Thermoanaerobaculia bacterium
GTGCGAGAAGCGCGCGGCGCGGACGCCGGCAGCGGTGCGACGACCGCCTTCGTGAACAGCGGAGGTTTCGACGAACGTTGCGCGAGGAATCGAATGTCCGCGACGCGGAACGCGCCCCCTTCGTTGACCAGGTCGAAGAAGACGTGGTCGTCGAGCCCCGAGCCGTAGGCGATCGTGAAGGCCGCCATCCGGTCTTTCAGCGCCGGGACGACGGTCTGCAGTTCCCACCGAGAGCCCTTGGCAGGCCCGAGGCGCGTCTCGATCTCCGCCAACTGCTCGGTTTTCGGGAGCCGGCTCAACGCGGAGCTGGTCGCGAGGCGCTCCGCGACCGCTACAGGGCCGCGAGACAGGTAGTCCACCGCAATCTGGACGGCGGCTCGCTCAGCCTCGGAGACCGGACGGACGTCGCCGCGAAGCGGGGCAACGATGAATGTGAAAGCGAGAGCTACGACTGCCAGACCTCTCGACACATGGGCCTCTCGAAAGCCGATTTGCGGGCGAGCCCAACCATACCATGTGCCGTCATCAAAACCCTTCAGCGGAGGCGCAGATGGTCTTGTCCAGGGACGCAGGTGCTTCGGCTCGAGCCGACCCGCCCACGGCGATGGGGGAAGCGCAGCCGCCGCGCGACCGCGACCGCCTCAGTTCGACGGCTCGCCGGCTCCGTACTGGACTGCGTTCGGGTCGAGCGGGATCTCGCCGTACTTCTGCTCGAACAGGGAGATGTTGTGCGTGAGCGCCTGGAGTAGCTGTTTCGCGTGGAGCGGCGTCATGATCACGCGGCTGTAGATCTTGACGTCGTTCCGCCCGGGCACGACGCGGCCGAGGTCGATCACGAACTCGCTCGGCGAATGGATGATGTTCGCAAAGTTGATGTACTCCCCCTGCGCGACGTTGTCGTCGAGCGTCAGGCGGATCGTCGGCTGCTGCGGTTCTTCGGCCATCGGGAGCCTCCAGTTCAGTTCGGGTCGCGCATCCTATCGCGATCGGCGAGACGCGGTGCGTAACTCCGGGAACTCGGCGGCAGCGCACTGCTGATTGCTCCGAGGTCCGGCTGCCGTAAGCGAATCCCGGCGGGGCTTCGCTGCTCCGGCTCTGTTACCGTCACCTCATCCCCTAGATCACAGGAGCCGGTGATGCACGTTACCGTTCGATGGATCTCCGTCTGTGCCCTCGTCGGAGTGGTCGCCCCTCTCGTTGCGGCGACGCCGCAGCAGGATCTCGTCCGTCTCCGGCGCGAGGCGGAGCGAATCCGTCTGACGCAGCCGCAACCGCGGCCCGACGCGACTGCGCACTGGTGCGGCACGTCCACCGCGAACACGATCGAACAGGAGCGGCTCGCCGCGTGGGTCGAGGCGAAGCAGCGGTTGCGCACTGCCGAGCAGCGGAGGCTGGGGATCGCCGCCAACGCGACGCCCGGCGTTCGCTACGAGAACGGCACGTTCCTCATGGAATCCGACAGCACGGTTGCCCCGCACGACAGGCCGATCGATCTGGCGAACAGCTCACTCGTCTTCACGCGGAGCGGCAGCGGCTTCACCGTCCAGAAGACCGCGCTCAACTACGACCCCGTTCTCGGCACCGAGACCGAGATGCAGGGGTGGCAGACCAAAGCCGAGGTGCTGCCGTTCTCGTTCCCATTCTTCTCGAGCTCGTACGGGAGCGTCACGATCGGCACCAACAACGCGATCTACTTCGGCAGCGTCCCGGCATCGACGAACCGGCAGTTCCTCGAGGTCGACCTCGCGCTGTCGACCTATCCGGTCGCCGCACCGATGCTGATTCCGCCGACGAGCGGTGCGACCGGCGCGGTCGGTGGCTTCTACAACGTGTACGTGAAGAGCACGGCCTCGGCCGTGACGATCACCTGGAAGACGGCGTGGGCCGGTGAGTTCGAGAAGGATGTCCAGGCCGTTCTCTTCGCGAACGGCGACATGCGTTTCTCGTACAAGACGCTCGTCAACCAGACCGGATCCGTGATGGTCTCGGACGGGGCGCGCGGAGCTCGCTCGGCTCTGCGACCGACCCGGCAGGCGATGCTCCGGCAGAAGTCGACGCGACGTTCCGCTCGCAGATCGACGTCGTCTCGCTCGGCCTGTCGCGGATCGCCGGGACGAGGCTGCTCGAGATCGCGATTGACGTCGCCTCGGCTCCGAACCGCGCCGGCTTTCCAGGAGATGCCGCCCTGACGCTGATGCTCGACTTCGGCACGACGAACGATGAACGTCAGGTCAACCGGTTCTGGGTCGACGTGAAATCCGCCACCATCAGCTACTCGGCTCCAGGTGCCGGCAGTTCCACCGACGGTGGCCAGGTCTCGATCTCCGGCACCACGATGAAGGTGCTTCTGAGCGAGGACGATCTGGCTCTCGGCTCACGCAACACCACTCTGAATGCGTGGGTCGTGTGGGGCCCGGCCTGGCAGGGTGACAGTGCCACCGCGGCGGTGGCTCTCGGCGCCGTCGGCACCGGCCTCGGCAAGGACTTCAGCACGCTCACCACGACCACGCAGCCACTGACGGAGCCGCTCTTCGAACAGTTCACGTTTCCCGTCGTGAACGTCGCTGCCGTCTGGAGCCGGCTGAAATCTGCCTACGGCCTGACCGACAACGACAGCGACCTGGTGTCGATCTACCAGAACTACCTCACCGACCTGATCTTCTTTGCAGGCGGCTACGCGGCCGGCGGCAATCATGGCGACGCCGGCGTCGACGTGAACGATCGGACCGCGAGCCCGTTCGCACCGACGCTGCTCCACGTCGACCGCCTGGGCCGCGGCTGGAACGCGTCCTCCAATGGCATCCTCTCGCTCCTGCTGCACGAGTTCGGGCACCGCTGGCTCTACTTCGTCCGGATCATGGAGGACGGTGCCAAGACCTCGAGCCTGAACCCCGACGGCGGCCACCCGCGTGGCGGTGTTCATCTGCCGGCCGCCTTTCCGGTGGTCGGAACGTTCGACGTCTCCGCGATGGGCGGCGCGTACTTCACGAACGTCGAAGGAACCGGCAACTACACGACGCCTGCAGAGATGGCCACGGTCGGTCTCAGCTGGAACGAGCTCTATCTGATAGGTCTCGCGACGCCTTCGGAAGTGGCACCGTGGTTTTACCTGACCGGGACGGGTCTCGACACCCCGTACAACGCCGCGGCCGGAACGACGTTCACGCCGACGAGCCGCAGGGACGTCACGCTGCAGCAGATGATCGATGCGATCGGCGCGCGCACGCCGGTCTATCCGGCCGCGAAGAAGGCGTTCCGCAACACGTATGTGATCCTCGAGCGCGCCTCCGATCCGGTGAGCTCGCCCACCATCGCTTCGTTCCGGACGAACTACATCAACGCGTTCGCGACGCGACTCGCCGCGATCACCGGCGGACGCGCCTCGGTCAGCTACCTGCCGAACAACTTCGCCGAGCCGGTTGCCGCACCGACCGGAATCAACGCGACCGCCACCGGCGCGACGACGGTGGGCGTGACGTGGAACGCCGTTACGGGAGCGACCGGCTACCAGATCTTCCGCAGCGCGAGCGGCATCGGCGGATTCGCGCAGGTCGGCACGTCGGTCGGCGCCTCGTACCACGACACCGCAGCAACGAACACCGCGTACCTCTATCGCGTCCGTGCGACGAACGGCGGGACGACGTCTGTCGACAGCGCATACGACCTCGCGACGACCGTGGTCTTCACGGATTCGACCGTGACGCCGGGGACGACCGCGATCAAGGCCGTTCATTTCACGGAGCTCCGGACCGCGGTGAATGCCGTGAGGGCGCTGGCGGGGCAGGCAGCCGGCAGCTACACCGAGCCTTCGCTCGGCGCAGGCACGACGATGAAGGCCGCGCACGTTTCGGAGCCGCGGAGCCTGCTCGACGCGGCACGTGCGGCGCTCTCGCTGTCGACCCTCAGCTACACCGACGCGACCCTCAGCGCCGCAACGACGGCCGCCAAAGCGGCGCACGTCACGGAGATTCGCGCCGGGACGCAGTAGGTCGTGAGAGCGTTCGAAGGTCAAGCAGACGGGCCAGACGGTCGGTGATACAGCGACATCACGGGAAAAGCGTTCGGGGTGCCAAGTCCAAGTGCTTCGTTCGAAGCAGGCTACGCATCTCGCGGCGAGGCGAAGTCCGCCAAGTGGCGAGTGTCGACACGAGAACGGGCTCTAGTCAGCCCCAATGAGACAAGTTGCGGCGGTCCGGAGCACCGCGAGGTCCGACAAATGGCGACCTTCGCCAAACCGCCCCTACAATTGAACTCCCCCCGAAGCGATTTCATGAGTCTCACTCCGAGGAGCGCAAATGCTCGCCACTTACATCGAGATGATCCTGCTGGTCACTGGCGTGCTCACCGCGAGCATGCTGCTCCAGTTCTTCGCCCCGGTGACGATGGTTCGCCGCAACTTCGGCGTCGAGCTGAAGGACGACGTTTCGATCTTGCTTGCGCGCCACTGGGGGCTCCTCGTCTTCTGCATCGGCGTGCTCCTGATTCTCGCGGCGCGCAACGAAGCGATTCGCGCGCCGGTGATCATCGCGGCCGGCGTCGAGAAACTGGGGCTCATCGGCTTCGTGCTCGCCAGTCCGCTGAAGAAGCACCCCGCAACACTCTTCGTCGCCATCGCCGACTCGGTGATGGTCCTGCTCTACGCCGGTTACCTGCTCGGTCTCTGAGATCCCGGGACGTGGAATCTGCGCGCCCGTTTGCATTCAGGGCGCGCGCACAGTCAGCGTCCTCGGGCCGATCTCACGAGGCCCGAAACCAGGCACACGGAGACAACTCGGAGTACCTGGGAGGGGGAGCGCCCGGAGCGAAGCTCGACAGGCTCGAGGGGTTTAATTTGGTCGGGCAGGGGGGATTTGAACCCCCGACCACCTGAACCCCATTCAGGTACGCTACCAGGCTGCGCTACTGCCCGACTCGCACGCGATCCTACCACGCGCGTGGAGCGTCAACACATGGTCCGGGAAGGTATTCCGGGGAGTCCCTCGGTCCCTTAGTCCCTCGGTTCCTCGGGGGAAAAAGGCGGGCGGAATGGACTCTCCCGAGGGACTCAGGGACTCAGGGACTCAGGGACTCGTTACTTCAGCTCCCCCGACCAGAGGATCACGCACTTCGTCACGTCGATGTTCTTTGAGGAAGGCGTGACGGTGATGTCCTCGATCTCGCGGGCGCGGGTGGTCAGGTCGTCGCGCAGCGTCTGGAGCTCGCGGTCCCACGCCTTCTGGATCTGCGCGATGTTCTCGAGGTAGTCGAATTCGCGCACGGACGAGCCGGTGTCGGCCACGGTGGCCGGTTTCCCGCTCGTGAGGTTGTAGAGCGCCTGTCCCCAGGCGACGTTGACGTCCTGCTTGGTCTCCGGGTCGGCCCCTTCGCCGTCCTCGATCACCCGCTGCTCGCGCTCGGACCTCTCGCGCAGCTGGTCGAAGCGTCGGCGGAACGTGCTCTCGAGCCGCTCCTGCTCGTTCTCCACCCGCCGCTCCGCCTCCTCGAGGCAACGCTCGAGGAAGGTCTCACGCGCTTCGTTGGCCTCGGAGAACAGGCCGAACGAGGCGTTCTGGAAGATCTGGAGCCGCTCGTTCTCCTCGAGGAACTGCTTGAAGCCGTCGGCCGCACGCGAGGCGCTCTGCACGAGCGCCTCGACGTCGATCCCCGCGTCGATCGGCTGGTGCGGATCGGGGACCGCCCGGATGTCGAGCATCTCGGGGTCGATGGCCGACGCCTCGTGCCAGCGGATGCGGGCGTCGGCAGGGTCGACCGGCGCGATGTAGCTCTTCGACGCGGCGTGGTGCAGCCCGCTCCGCGACTCGACGTAGGTGACGATCCCTTCCGCGAGGATGTAGGGCTGATAACGCCCGCGGGAGCCGTAGACGTAGAGCTGCTCGACGCTGTCGCTGAACCGCCGCGACTGGGACCGGCGGGGAACGTGGGCAATGCGGTCGTCACTGACCTCGAGCGTGAGGCCGTGGGCGACCGGCGCGACGTCGAGGACCCGCCCCGGCAC
>JBAQWH010000741.1:0-9898 GCA_049298815.1 Thermoanaerobaculia bacterium
CTGTGCGGCCGCGCCCCCGATCTCGCTTGCACTCCCCTCGCGATCGGTGTTACTCACGCCGTATGAAACGGCTCATCGCACTCGCGCTCGTCTTCGCCGCAACGGCGGCGTTCGGAATCGAAGGGAAGTGGACCCCGCAGCAGGTGCTCCAGCTCGACGCGGCCTGGCTCAAACAGCAGGGGCTCGAGATCCCACCGTCGCGGCTCTGGGACCCGGCGCGCGGAACCGGTCTGCTCGCGGCGACGGTCAACATCGGCGGCTGCTCGGGCGGCTTCATCTCGCCCCAGGGGCTCTTCATCACGAACCATCACTGTCTGTTCGGCGTGCTCCAGGAGCACGCGACGCCGCAGAACGACATCATCACGAACGGATTCCTCGCGCGCTCCGCTGACCAGGAGCTGAAGAGCGCGACGCTTCGCGCAGCGGTTCCGCGCCGCTTCGTCGACGTCACCGCCGACGTCCTGGGTGCAGTCCCCGCGAAGGCGACCGACGCTCAGCGGCATCGCGCGATCGAGAAGAAGCAGAACGAGCTCGTCGCGGCCTGTGAGAAGAACCCGGGCAGCCGCTGCCGCGTCGCGTCGTTCGAGGGAGGGCTGCAGTACATCCTCCAGGAGATGACCGAATTCGCCGACGTCCGCCTCGTCTACGCCCCGCCGCGCGCGATCGGTGAGTTCGGCGGTGAGATCGACAACTGGATGTGGCCCCGCCACACCGGCGACTTCTCGATCGCCCGCGTCTACAAGGACGGCAAGCCGTTCACCCCCGAGTTCTGGATGCCGCTCTCGACGAAGGGCGTCAAGCCGGGCGACTTCGTCATGACGCTCGGCTATCCCGGCGTGACCTACCGCGCGCTGACTGCGGACGAGATGGCTGAGCGCCACGCAGTCTTCGTCCACCGCACGGAGCTGTACGGCGACTGGATCCGGATCCTCGAGACGACCACCAAAGGCAACGCCGAGGGGGAGATTGCGGTCGCCGACGACCTCAAGTCCCTCTACAACCGGCACAAGAACGCGGAGGGACAGCTGGCCGGCTTCCGGCGCGGCTCGATCCTGGACAAGCAGCGCGCCGCCGACGACGCGGTCAAGAGCTGGGCCGGTACCGACGCGAAGAATCGTGCGTCGCTCGCCGCGTACGACCAGCTCGCGGCGCTCGCCTCCGAGAAGATGAAGACGGCGGAGCACGACTTCCTGATCGACCACGTCCGCATGACGACCCCTGCCTTCCCGATCGGCCCGAAGGAGCTCATCCTCCCGCTCGCGATCACGCGCGCCGCGCTGCAGCGTCAGAAGTCTGATGACGCCCGCGAGTCTGCGTTCATGGAGCGCAACATCGGACGGGTGCGCCAGTCGCTCGAGCGCGAGCAGAAGAACCTCTTCCCCGCGGCCGACAAGGCGCTCTTCGCCTCGTGGGTCCGGAGGGCGCTCGCACTTCCGCAGGACCAGCGGATCGCTGCCGTCGACTCGCTGTTCACAGGCGTCTCGGGTGAAACGGCGATCGGCGCGAGGATCGAGGAGCTTTACGCGAAGACGAAGGTCTTCGATCTCGCCGAGCGTCTGAAGATGTTCGGGGAGACCCCGGAGCAGCTGCGCGCGCGCAAAGACCCGCTGCTCGAGGCCGGCTTCGCGCTGAACCGCGACATCGACGAGTACACCGACCGTCGCGACCGCTGGGACGGCGCCGTCTCACGCCTCCGTCCGGAGTGGCGCCGCGCGGTCCTCGCGCATGCCGGGAAGCCGGTCGCTCCCGACGCGAACTCGACTCTGCGCGTGAGCTTCGCGCACGTCCAGGGTTACGAGCCGCGCGACGGCGTCTTCTACAAACCGCAGACGACCCTCGGCGGCGTCGTCGAGAAGCATACGAACGAAGAGCCGTTCGACGTACCCGACGCCATCCTCGCAGCTGCCCGGGCGAAGAGCTACGGGATGTGGAAAGACGAGAAGCTCGGCGACGTGCCGGTTGCCTTCCTCGCGGACGCGGACACGACCGGCGGCAACTCGGGAAGTCCCGTCGTGAACGCCCGCGGCGAGGTCGTCGGCGTCAACTTCGACCGCGTCTGGGAGAACGTCGCGAACGACTTCGGGTACAACCCGGCCGTCAATCGCAACATCAGCGTCGATACGCGTTACCTCCTCTGGATCCTCGACCAGGTCGAGAAGGCAACCGGGCTGCTCGAAGAGCTTGGGGTCAACACGGCGCGCCCCTCGATGGCCAAGGAGTAGGCACCGCGAAACTTCCACGATCCGATCCCCCGCCTGCCCCGAGGACGGGGGATCACAATCCTCTGCGAACGCTTCACAGCCGCCCCGCACCGACTCGACAGTCCTCATATAAGCTTTCCGCGATCGCATGTTCGAGCCCGACACGCTCCTCGGACCCTACCGGATCGTCGCGCAGATCGGTGCCGGCGGCATGGGACAGGTGTTCAAGGCGGTCGACACCCGGCTATCCCGCGAGGTCGCGGTCAAGGTCCTGGCGCGTCACCTCTCGCACGACTCGACCGCGCTGCATCGCTTCGAGCAGGAAGCGCGTGCGGCGGGACGGCTGAACCACCCGAACATCCTCGCGATCTACGACACAGGGATGCACGACGGCGTCCCGTACATCGTCTCGGAGCTGCTCGATGGGCAGTCGCTGCGCGCACGTCTCAAGGACGGTCCGCTTCCACCCAGAAAGGCGACCGACTACGCGTTGCAGCTCGTGCGCGGTCTTGCGGCCGCCCATGACAAAGGGATCGTCCACCGCGACCTGAAGCCCGAGAACGTGTTCATCACCCGCGACGGGCTGGTGAAGATCCTCGACTTCGGCCTCGTCAAGCTGATGCCGCATCGGATCCCGGGCACCGGGGGTGCCGAGGCCGTCGATGGACACGCTCCGACGATCCCGCCGTCCCCTACCGAGCCCGGAAGGATCATCGGAACGGTCGGGTACATGGCGCCGGAGCAGGTCCGCGGCGGCTCGGGCGACCATCGTTCCGACCTCTTCGCGTTCGGCGTGATCCTGTGGGAGATGCTGGTCGGCCGGCCGCCGTTCCACGGCGATTCGGCGATCGAGACGCTGAACTCGATCCTCAAGGACGAGCCTGGGGACCTTACCGAGATCGACCCGCGCATCCCCGACGCGCTCGAGCGGGTCGTCCGACATTGCCTGGAGAAGAACCCGGACGAGCGGTTCCAGTCCGCACGCGACCTGGCGTTCGGGCTCGGCGCCATGTCGGGCCTGACGAGCCAGGTGCTTTCGTACCGCGCGCTGCCGTCGTTCCGGCCGCGGCTCCTCGTGAAGCCGCTCGCTGCGCTCCTCGTCGTGGCCGCGCTGGCCGGCGCGACCTACTTCCTCGGGACTCGTCATGGCGTCAAACCGCCAGCGACCTACAAGAGGCTGACGTTCCGGAGCGGCACCATTCTCTCGGCCCGCTTCTCACCCGACGGCCACGCGGTCTTCTATGGCGCGCGTTGGGGTGGTGCTTCGGTGTCGGTCTACTCGGTGCGGCACGACTCCCCCGAATCGCGCGATCTCGAGCTGGGGACGTCGGACATTCTCGCGGTCTCTTCACAGGGACAGCTGGCGATCTCGGTGGATCGGCGGCCGGTGGGGTACCTGCGCAACACCGGCACGCTCGCCACGGTGCCGATCGTCGGCGGCACTCCCCGTCCGATCCTCCACGACGTCGAGGCCGCCGACTGGCACCCGGATGGAAGCGGCCTTGCCATCGTCCGGACGGCCGACGGGCACTGCCGGCTCGAGTATCCGATCGGCCGTGTCCTGCACCAGACGCTCGGCTGGATCAGCCACCCGCGGTTCAGCCCTGACGGCAAGTCAATCGCTTTCCTCGACCATCCGTTCGCGAACGACGATCGCGGCGTCGTTTCCCTGATCCGGCTCGGCGAACGGGAGCCGAAGAAGATCAGCGGTGAGTACCAGAGCATTCAGGGCCTCGCCTGGACGCCAGATGCGGACGAGGTCTGGTTCGCAGCCGACGCCAGCGGCACGGCGAACGGCCGCTCGATTCTCGCGACCTCGCCGCGAGGCAAGGCGCGCGTCGTCATCACGAGCCCGACGTGGCTCTGGCTGCACGACATCGCATCGGACGGCCGGGTCCTCGTCACCCAGCAGAGCATCCGCGCGGGCATCCTGGCGAAAGTGCCCGGCGAGCCGAACGAGCGCGACCTCTCCTGGCTCGACTATTCGGTCATCCGCGATCTCTCACACGACGGCCGGACGGTTCTGTTCTCGGAGTCGGGCGAGGCCGGGGGAACGATCTTCGGCGTCTACGTGCGAAAGATCGACGGCTCGCCGGCGGTGAAGCTCGGCGAAGGGACGACGGAAGCGCTCTCGCCCGACGGCAAGTGGGTCCTTTCGATCGCGCGAGACGATGTCCCCGCCCAGATCCGCATGCTGCCGACCGGCGTCGGCCAGCCAAAGCAGATCACCAGCGACGCGATCAACCATCGCAACGCGCGGTGGTTCCCGGACGGCCGCCGCATCCTGTTCCAGGGGAACGTCGACGGCCGGCCGAATCGGACCTGGGAGCAGTCGATCGACGGCGGGGCGCCGCGGCCGATCACACCCGAGGGAGTGGCCGGCCTCCTCGCTACCCCCGACGGCAACTTCGTCCTCGGGCGGAACGAGGACCGGCGCTTTCACCTCTACCCGGTGGCAGGAGGTCCGGCCCAGCCTGTTCCGGCACTCCTCTCCGGCGACGTCCCTCTTCGCTTTACCACGGACGGGCGGACAGTCTTCGTCGCTACGTTCGGCAAGATCCCCGCTGTGCTGACCCGCGTCGACCTCACGACCGGCGCGCGGGAGATGTGGGCCGAGGTGATGCCGGCAGATCCGGCTGGCCTCATCAACGTCGGGCCGGCCTGGCCGACACCTGACGGGCGGACGCTCGTCTACAGTTACACGAGGTTGCTCTCGGACCTCTATCTCGTCGACCTTGACCGCCACTGACAGCAGTCGCGTGAGACAGCCAATGAAACCAGCCATCGTGGTTGTGGTGCTTCTCATCTCGGCCTTCGGAGCCGCCGCCCAGGAGACCGATCCTGCGCTCGTCACCGAAAAGCCAGCGTCGAAGGAACAGCCTCCGAAGATCGACGTCTCACCGACCAAGCTGCTCGAGCTTCTCGCCGAGTCCGAGGAGCCGCCCGAGCGGCCGGGACGCGTCGAGTTCCACGCGGGAAGGCTCGACCTCAGGGCGTTCGGCACGCGATTCGGCATCGGCTACCTTCCGATCATGCCGGCGTTCGTCGGCGCGCGGTTCGCCGGGACGAAGGAATGGCCCGATGCCTTCTCGATGCTCGGCATCCAGATACCCCACACTCCGCAGAGCTACCGCAGGTCGCGTGAGAGGAACGTGGAGCTGCGCCGGATCGAGAGGACGAGCAAGGTCAGGATGACGGTTCAGGTCAAGGGGCAGTGAACCGCTGCAGGCCGGCTCAAACCTCGGCGCGCGTGTTGACGAGACCCCAGGCGCTGTCGTTCAGCCACTGCATCAGGTCGGGCGCGTTCAGCGGCCGGCTGATCCAGTAGCCCTGCGCGAGGTCGCAGCCGAGCTCCTTGAGCATCCGCCACGTCCGCTCGTCCTCGACCCCTTCGGCGCAGACCTGCTTGCCGAGGTTGTGTCCGAGGTCGATGACGGTACGGACGATGGCCGCGTCGGCTTCGTTGGACGTCATCTGCGCGACGAACGACCGGTCGATCTTGATCTCGTCGATCGGCAGCTCGCGCAGGTGCGTGAGCGACGAGTAGCCGGTGCCGAAGTCGTCCACCGACAGTCGCACGCCCATCGACTGGAGCATCGAGAGGATTGCGAGCGCATGGGCCGGGTCGGCCATGATGCTGCTCTCGGTGATCTCGATCTTGAGGAATCTCGGATCGACGTTCCACTTGTCGAGCAACCCCTGCACGCGCGCGGGGAGGGCCTGATCGAGGAGGCTCTTCGCGGAGATGTTGACCGCCACGTGAATGGGAGCTCCCGCGTCCTGCCAGACGCGGCACTGTTCGATCACCTTGTCGAGGATCCAGTCCGAGATCGTCCGGATCAGACCGGTCCGCTCGGCCACCGGGATGAACGCAGCCGGTGAAAGGAGGCCTCGCTGCGGGTGCCGCCACCTGAGCAGGACCTCGGCGCGGGTCATGATGCCGCTGCGGAGGTGGAGCTTCGGCTGGTAGAAGAGCTCGAACTCCTGCCGCTCGATCGCGTTGCGCATCTCGACGACGAGGGCGAGCTCGTCCGGCTTGCTGGTCTCGTGCTCCTCGCGATGGAACGCGTATCCGTTCTGCGCCTGCTTGGCCGCGTACATCGCGACGTCGGCGCGACGCAGCAGGGTGGGCGCATCGTCGCCGTGCTCCGGATAGAGCGCGATCCCGATGCTCGCGCCGACCTCGAGGACCTGGCCGTCGATGACGAACGGCTGCTGGAGCGTGTTGAGGATCCGTCGAGCCACCGCGGCTGCAGCGTTCGCGGAGTCCAGCATCGGCAGGACGATGGCGAACTCGTCGCCACCGAGCCGCGCGACGGTGTCGCCCGAATGAACCTGATTCTGGATCCGGAGGGCGACCAGCTTCAGCAGTGCGTCGCCAAAGTGGTGACCGAATGTGTCGTTCACTTCCTTGAACCGGTCGAGGTCCATCAGCATCAACGCGGTCATCGCGTTCTCGTCGACGGCCTCGCCGATCGCCGCGGAGAGCCGGTCGAACAGGAGCGTTCGGTTCGGCAGTCCGGTGAGCGCGTCGTGCATCGCCTGATAGCGCAGCAGCACGACCTGCTGCTTGGCGTCGGTGATGTCGCGCAGGAACGCCACCCAGTGCGTCAGCTGCCCCGCCCCATCGGTGACCGGCACGAGCTGGACGTCGACGTCGAACCGCGTCTCGTCCGCGCGCTTCGCGATCGCCTCGGCTTGAAACGGGCGGCCTTCGAACACGTGCTGCAGGAGCGAGTCGTACACGGCCTGGTGCTCCTGAATGATGCCGAAGGCCGTCGGAGTCGAGCCGATCACCTCTTCGCGACGGCGCCCGAACACCGCGCAGAATCCGTCGTTCACGAATGCGATCCGGGGACCGGTCGCCTCGACGGCGGGCGTGAGGATCGCAATCCCGTGCGAGGCAACGTGGACCGCGGTGCCGAGAAGCCGCAGCTGCTCGCTCTGGAGGCGCTGCTCGGCAATCTTTCGCTGAAGCGTCTCGGGGGCATCGGCCTGAGCCGCCCCGGCGCGAGAACGATTGGACTCCTGAGCTGGATCCGGCAAGCGCCGCCGATGATACAGCAGCCCTTCTCGGCCGGTCTGCTGCTAGGATCGCCCGAAAAGGTCACTCCTGGAGGACTTCATGCGTCGGCTCATATCGCTGCTGATCTTCGTCTGCACCGCCACCGCATTCGGCGCCGACGCCGGTCACGTCAAGGGCCTCACCTTCCTGCAGGGGAAATGGGCGGCCACCGTCGAAGGAGAGCGCTGGGAAGAGCAGTGGATGGCGCCTTCCGGGGACTCCGCGGTGGGGGTTTGTCGCGCGATGAAGAACGGACGGACCTTCTTCTACGAGGTCCTGACGGTCGAGCAGGACGAGGCCGGCGCAGTCCTCAGGATGAAGCACTTCAACCGAGGCCTCGTCGGCTGGGAAGAGAAGGACGTCGCCGTCGAAGTTCCGCTCGTCTCGCTCACCGGCAACGAGGTCGTGTTCGCGAAGGACGATGGCTCGTTGCGCATCACCTACCGGCGCACAGGCACCGACGAGCTGCTCGCGATCGTCGAGCGCACGAAAAAGGGGAAGCCGGTGACGACCGAGTTCCGCTACACCCGTCAGCCCTGAGCCCTAGCGCTGCCGCACTTCCGCCCACCCGCGTGAAGTGAGGCCCTGGAGCAGCTCGCGCCCCGCGGCGTCGTCGCGGAGGTACGCGTCCCAGAATGCGAGGGTGACGATCCTCGCGTGTCCGACCACCGACCGTGGGGCGGCCGAGTACCCTTGCCCACTCTGCCCGGGAAGGCGTCGCGTCGCGCTATCGGGATCGCGTGGGCTGCTGACTCCCGGCGCCCACGGATCGTTGATCGGACGCTGCCGCGCGTGCTCGTCGATCACGAGGCCGCTGAACGTGTTCCTGCCGGCCCCGTTGAGGACGACCAGCCACTTGTCCCCCGGCGCAGTAGCTTCGAACCCCTGGATGCGCCACTGCGGTGTCTCGGTCTCGTCGCCGCCGATGTCTTTGGTGCCGGTGAGGAAGAGGGAGGGCAGCGTCAGCCCGGCGAACGACTTCGAGCTGAGGCCGCGCCGCTCGCCCGGTCCCGGAGGAGACATCGCGAGCACCGCCTTGATCCGGGCACGGTCGTGCGAAGGTCCGTCCGGCTCGGTCCGGACGCCACCGGCAAGGAGCGCCGCGAGCGAGCCGAACGCGTGGCCGGCGACCCCGACGCGCGTGGCGTCGACCTTCCCGGCGAGCTCCGGATAGCGCTGTTCGATCGTCGGAAGCGCGTCGACGACCAGGTCGAGGTCCCGGACCCGGTCGTGGGCACGCTTCACCCACTCGGCAGCGGTGGTCGGAGCGATCGAATTCTCTCCGTTGCGGGCGAACCCGCGGACCGCATCCGCGTGACCGACGCGAACGACCACGTAGCCGTTGCTCGCCCAGTGCGACGCGTACGTCGCGTAGTCGAGCTCCGACGCGCCGATCGCATGCGAGAAGACGATGACCGGCGAGGCGGCCGTCGCGCGCGTCGGATAGTCGATCGCGAGGGCGATGTCGCGGTTCCGCGCGTCGTCCCGGATCGAGGCCGCCGCAATGATGCCCACGGTCATCTCGCCCGCTTCGGCCCGGTAGCGGCCACGGGGCGCTTCTTCAGCGGCAGCAGACGGCTTCGGAGCCGAAGAGCAGGCCGTCAGCGAGATCGCAAGGACTGTCACGAGAAGTCGGGTCATGCTTCCTCCGGAGTAACGGTTGAATCCCGCCGGGCACTGAACCGCGCGGGTGCATATTGTGAGATCAGGACACTCAAAATCACGAGCACGCCCCCCGCGATGACGACGCTGCTGACCCGTTCACCGAGCAGCAGCACCGCCGCCGCGAAGGTGACGAGCGGCTCCGCGTACAGCAGCGCCGCGACCCGCGACACTTCGAGGTGCTGCAGAGCGTTGTACCAGAAGAGGTAGCCGAGCGCCGAACAGCAGACGCCGAGGAACAGGATGGCGCTCCATCCGGTCACGGTCAGCCGCGGTAGTTCGCGCCAGCCCTGGGAGGCGACGAAGAACGGAGCCAGGAGCACCACGCCGGCGAGCATCGCCCCCGACGTTGCATGCCGCGGACCGATGTCCCGGATCGTCCGGTGACCGATGACCGAGTAGACGGCCCAGTTCATGGTGCTCAGGACGATGAGGAGGTCGCCGCGCGTCGACGGCAGGGAGAAGACGCCCATGCTGAAGTTGCCCTTGGTCATGACGAGCAGCGCGCCGGCGAATCCTCCGACCAGACCGACGACCTTCCAGAGGCCGAACCTCTCGCGCCCGACCGCCACCGCCAGCAGCGCCGACCAGATGGGCGTGAGCCCGATGATCCAACCGGTGTTCGACGCCGTCGTCATCGTGAGCCCGTACGCCTGCAGCATCTGGTGGACGAACACCCCGATGAAGCCGATCAGCACCACACCGGGCCACGAGCGCCGCGGCGGGAGCGACCGGACGATCGCGAACAGGAGGGCCGCCCCGATCGCGAATCGCATGAAGATGACGGTGATCGGCGAGACCTCCTCGAGCGCCGCCTTCGTCGCCACGAAGGAGATGCCCCAGAAGACCACGGCGAGGGAGGCGAGCAGTCGAGGCATGCGGTGAGGCGACGAGAATACCGCAGCGGTGTCCGGCAGGGCGGAGCTTCCAAACGCTGTCATCCTGAGCCGGCGGAGCGACGAAGGAGCGC
>JBAQWH010000742.1:0-7156 GCA_049298815.1 Thermoanaerobaculia bacterium
GTCCAGCACGCAGCGCTTCGGCAACCTGGTCGCGCCGCGCCGAGCCGCGCGCCATCGCGCCGAGGGCTGCGACGGCCTGAGCGGTTGCGATCGGCTGGGTCGTTCGGACTACCCCGATCATCGAGCCCGACGACCCGATCCCGTCCTCCAGGAGGCGCGCGCAGAGCGCGTCGAGGATCGAGCCGGGGACCGACTCCCAGGCCGGCGCAGTCGGGGGAGGCGGCGGAGCGGACGCGCACGCTGTGAGGAGAAGGACGCTGACGACGACGGCTGCAATTCTCAAAAGACGATCCTCAACTGTGGAGTCGAGCGAGCGTCGAAGAAGGCGCGGATCTCGCTCGCCGCTTTCTTCGAGACCAGCTCGCGGGGGGACTCTTCGTACCAGTCGGCAGGAAAGTACCGCGTGTACTGGTCCTGTGTGAAGCGCCTGCAGAGGAGCGCGATGATTCCGATGTCGCTCTCGCTCCGGATCACGCGGCCGGCGGACTGCACCACCCGCGTCATCCCGGGGATCAGATACGCGAACTCGAATCCCGAGCCGTACTGCTCGTCGTAGTACTGCTTGAGCAGCTCCTGCTCGAAGCTGACCTGCGGGAGCGCCGGCCCGACGACGATGACGCCCGAGAGCATGTCGCCGCGGTAGTCGATCCCTTCCGCGTACATGCCGCCCGAGACGGCGAGGATGAGGTTCCCGCGCCTCGGCTTGTCGCGGAGGATGTCGAGCACGGCGTTGCGCTCGTAATCCGTCATGTCGCTCCGCTGCGTGATGACCTGCTTGTCGAGATGCGGCATCTTCGCCTCGACTTCGCGCAGGAACGCGTAGCTGGGGAAGAGCGCGAGGAAGTTGCCGCGCGCCGACTCCGCGATCGACACGATGGTCTCGCCGATCGTCTCGTAATGCTCGCCGCGCCGCTTGTAGCTCGTGTCGACCTGCGGGACGACCACGACCTTCCGGTTGCTCCTCGGGAACGGCGACGGCAGCGTCAGCTCGACGGTGCGCGAGCGCGGGAATCCGAGCGTCTTCCGGTAGAAGTCGAACGGCTCGAGCGTTGCGGAGAGCGCCACGGTGGCGTGCGCGGAATCGAAGATCTTCCCGAGGAACCGCGACGGGTCCTTGCAGAAGATCTTCAGGCGCAGCCCTTCCTGCGTCCTCTCGATGATCGGTGCGAGCTCGTCGCCGCGCTCGGCGAGCAGGTTCGTGAACTTCACGAGGCGGAAGTAGAAGTCGACGAGCGGGTCGTCCTCTTCGACGATCCGGTTCTCGATCTTCCAGCCGATGTAGTCGAGGACGATCCGCTCCCACTCCACCCGCTGATCCATGAAGAGCTCGCGGTCCGGGGAGCAGAGCGCCTGCTTCACGTCATCCTGCAGCGACTCCGCGAGCTCGAGGAAGTGGGCGCGAAGCAGACCGAGCAGCTCTTCCCATCCGTCGAGCCAGACGTTGCGAGACATCAGATGGCGGCGGATGTCGTCGAACGTCTTCTCCTCGAGATCGGGCGAGTAGTAGCCGCGCCCGCGATCGACGAGATTGTGCGCCTCGTCGACGAGGAGGATGCAGTCGCCGTAGTCGCCGTCCTGCTGGTAGGTCTTGAGGCCGACGTAGGGGTCGAAGACGTAGTTGTAGTCGCAGACGATGACGTCCGCCTGCTCGATGAGCTCGAGCGAGACCTCGAACGGGCAGACCTCCTTCGACTTCGCCATCTCGAACGTGATGTCGGGGTCGAAGTAGCTCATCGAGTTCGTGATCTCGCCGAGGAGCCCGCTCTTCTCCATCTTGGACGAGTACTGCGCCGCGTAGGGGCAGAAGTCCTCGTGGCAGATCATCTCGGTGTGCGCGCACATCTTCTGTTTCGCGCGAATCCGCAGCACGCGGAACGAGCCGTCGTTGAGCATCTCGAGCGCCTTGACGGCCGCTTCCTGCTGCATCGTCTTCGGCGTGAGGAAGAAGAGCTTCTTGCCGAGGCGGAGCGCCTCGCGGACGGCGGGATAGAGGACCGCCATCGTCTTGCCGATTCCGGTCGGGGCAGAGATCAGGAGCGCTTCGCACTGCCGGATCGCACGCGCGACGTCGGCGATGATGTGCTCCTGGCCCGGGCGGACGTCCTCGAAGGGAAACGCGAGATGCTCGGCAAACGCCCCCTTTGCATCGCGCAGCGCGGCCGCCACGTCGATGCTCTCGACGAGCTTGCCGAGGCTGGCTTCGAGCGCGCCGGCGACATGGTCGCGGTCGAACGTCGTGTCGACGATCTTCGTGTCGCCGGAGACGAGGTCGATCAGGACGAGCTGCGGGACGAACTCGAATCCCTCGAGCTCCGGCTGGGTCGAGAGGAAGAGCGAATAGAGCAGCAGCTGGTAGAGGTGCCGCTGCAGTTTCTCCGACCTGTAGAGTGCTTCGAGCTCGAGGTCGAAGTGGAGCGACTTCACTTCCTCGATGGTGACCCGGCGCTCCTCCTTGTTGACCGAGAGCCCGTCGATGCGGCCCGTGACCGTGATGGTCCAGTCGCCGACGGACATGCGGTGGACGACGTGGACCTCGGCGCGGTAATGCGGATCCTCGCCGGCGCGCTGCTCGGCTCGGCGGGTGTGGATGTCCTGGCCGATCCACATCCGGCGGAATCCGTCGCCGCGCTCGACGCCGATGCGGCGGTACGTCGACTCGTAGACGAGATCGCCGACCGAGCAGACGATCTCCCTCTTCTCGTGATCGACGCGCATGAGGAAGTTATTGTAACGGCAGTGATCCGTCCGTGTGGGGCAGCAGACACGAAGGTTGTGTGCGGAGGGCGAATAGCGAGGTCTCACCCCCTTCGCCCTCTGTGCACCCTCTGTGTTCTCTGTGTCTCGGTGGTGAACCGAACGTGGATTCACCACAGAGGCACAGAGGACACGGAGGAGCACGGAGTATCACCGAGGCGCCGAGTGAGGTTTGCATGTCCTTTTCGTCGGCCACGGCGCCCGTGACGCCGTTCTCCTACTCAGGATGACACCTGGCCGCCGACGGGCCCACGCCCTAGAGCTTCTCGATCTGCTCGCCCAGCACCCACGCGTCGTACTCGCCCGCCTCGCGGTACGGACCGAAGGGGACGTCAGGGTAGGTCGAGACCATCGCGAGGCGCTCGTACATGTCGCGCACGCTCTCGCGGCGGCTGTGCAGCACTTCGGGGGAGAGGTCCTCGCGGAGGGCGAAGAGCCGCTGGAAATCTCCGCGCGGGATGAGCAGCGGGCGCCGGACGTCGTCGGACCTCGGATCCCACACGCCGATCAGCACCTCGTCGGCCAGGTCGTGCGATCCCGCCCGGACGCAGATCACCAGCTCGGACGCGATCTCCTCCTCGGTGGTCCGTACTTCGATTGCCGGAGGAGGCGTCTCGTCCTCGTGCTGCTGGTGGTACTGCTGGCGGAGGAGCGTGATGAGCGCCTCGGTCCCTTCGACCTTCTCGACGAGGTCCGCTTCGCCCTCCGCAAACGGCACGATCTCGCAGACCTCGGTGTCGTCGAGGCCCTTGAGCGCGACTCGCCCGAGCAGCTTGATCCCGACGTGAGGGACTCCGGGGATGAGGGGCGCGAAGCCGATGTAGCTCCCCCAGGAGCTGCTGATCCGAAGGAGCTGCTGCCCTTCCTGGGCGATCTCGTTCGACAGTTCCTGCGTCATCTCCATCGAGGCGACGATCCCCTCGTTGGCGAGGTGGCCGTTGGAGTCGATGTACGCGAAGAACTCGCGGGCCTGCTGGGTGTGGTCGATGAGGTCGGCCCCCTGCAGCGGCGCGAAGAACTGCTGGACCTTCATCGCCTCGTAGCCGTGCGCGACGAGGAACGACGCGATCTCCTCGATCTCCTTGCTCGATTTCCCGGTCGTCAGACGCGAGAGCTCGACGATGCCGGGGCCGTAGAACTCGGTGATCTTCTCGGCCGATTCGGGGGAGGTCTTCATCGGGAGGAGCCGGTAGTAGCCGTGGTTCATCGCGATGCGCAGGCCCTTGTTGAAGGCGAAGCCCTTGCGCCGCAGCTCGCCGTACGCGCGCTGGATCTCGAGCGCTGCGCGGACGAGCCGGATGGCGCGCCGGGTCGTGTAGAAGGCGCCGTCGCCGAGGAACTTCTCGAACTGGAGCAGGTGGCGCGCCGTGATCGTGTCGAGCTTGCGCTGGAACATGAGCATCTGGCGGTAGGAGCGCATCTCCTCCTTGCCGCCGCCGCGCCGGATGGTCCCGAGCGTTTCGCTGAACGCCGAGATGTCGTAGATCAGGCCGAAGCGGTGCACCATCGGATCGACGACTCCGGGACGGCCGAAGTCCATCGGGCGGGTCGATCGGGAGTACGACGCCCCGCCGCTCCGGCGGTCGGCCGACATCACCGATCCGTCGGCGAGCGTCGTCATCCAGACGATCCCTTTGCGGAGGAGCGAGAGCACCGCGAACTCGCGGAGACGGCGCGTGATGATCTGGAACTGCTCGCGCTCCTCGCGCGACACGACGTTCTGGATCGCCGGGTGGTCGAAGAGGAACGTCTGGAAACGCGCATCGAGGAGCAGCGCGAGAGTCACCGCACCGTTCCCTCCGAAGTGCGGCAGCGCGCAGGCGAACGTCCGGTCGCGCGTGGCGAGGTCGGACGCCGTCGTCCGAAGACGCTCGAACGAATCGCGGAAGGACTGGAACTCGAGCCTGAGGTAACCGTTGACGAAGGACTTCAGCTCGCGCAGGTCGGGCCCGATGAACTCCTCGGTCAGGATCAGCACGTCGTCCTGGAGGAGCCGGAAGAACTGCAGCGAGCGCTGCTCTTCGCCTTCGAGGAGCGACGCCGCGCGCGCCGCCACCTGAGTCATCTGCTCGCGCGTCTCGGTCATCCACCGCGAGAAGATCCGGTACTTGATCGCGTCGCCCGAGGTCCGGGCCATCTGCGTGTCGAGCGCGTTGACCCGCCGCGTGATGCCGCCGAAGTGGCGCGCGAGATCATTCGAATGGGCGAGCCAGAAGACCGCGTGATAGTCGGTCAGCAGGTTCGACATCATCGCGTTCTCGGCCACCTTCATGAGAGGCCCGCAGTAGGCCTGGAACGCGGCGACGGCCCTCTCCCGGGCCTGCGGCGTGCGCGTCACCTGCGAGGCCGTCTCCTCGACGATCCAGCGCTCGAGCTTGGCCTCGAGCTCGCGCAGCACCGCCGTCTCCGAGACCGGGAAGCCGAGGGAGGGAGCCTGCGTCTCGTCCGCCGGGAAGATCTTGTAGGGACGGGGGAGGAGGAGCTCGGCCGAGGGGAACAGCTCGACCAGCGTGCGCTGGAGCTCGCCAGGCAGCAGGAACGCAGCACCGTCAGGACGTTGCGCGAGATATGCAACGAGAGCTTTGAGCATCCTCGGGACCGGCAGGCAGTATAGCGAGGGCCTGCCCTCCCGTGTTGGGCTCCGGGCCGATGCTAAACTGACCCCAGTCCATGGTCGCCCTCACGTCCGAAGCCGCCACCTGCCCACGATGCTCCGGAACCGGCTGGCTGCCGGTGCCTGGCGACTCCCTGCGGGTCGAGGCCTGCGACTGCCAGGCCGACCTCCGACGCCAGCAGCGGATCGCCTCTTCCGCCATTCCGAAGCGCTACCGGCGCTGCACCCTCGACTCGTTCCGCGAAAAGTCGACGGTGCTGAAGAACGCGAAGTCGCGGGTCCGGAACTTCGTCGACCTCTGGCCCGGCACCGACCAGGGGAAGGGCCTCCTGCTGATGGGCCCGTGCGGGAGCGGGAAGACGCACCTCGCGGTCGCTGCGCTGCTCGAGATCATCAACAGCGGCAAGCCGGGGAGGGTGATCTTCTCGAACTTCCAGGACCTGATCCAGGAGATCCAGGCGTCGTTCGACTCGGACGAGGTGCCGTCGAAATCGCAGCTCCTGCAGCCGCTGCTCGACTGCGACCTGCTCGTGCTCGACGAGCTCGGCTCACAGAAGCCGACGCAGTTCATCCAGGACATCCTCTACTACGTCATCAACAGCCGCTACAACGAGGAGCGGGTGACGATCTTCACGACGAACTATCTCGACACGCCGGCCGAGGCGAAGGAAGAATCGCTCTCGGGGCGGATCGGCTCGCGGCTGCGCAGCCGGCTCTTCGAGATGGCCGAGAAGGTCGAGTTCACCGGGGCTTCGGATCACCGCCGGAACACGCTGTGAAACGAGGCGTCATCGACACGCTCCGGAGGGGGCTGGACAACACGATCGCCAACTGGCCCCTCCTGCTTCTCCGTTTCGCGGAAGCGTTCGCGATGATCCTGATCGGGATCGCCGCGGCGATCGCGATCGTCGTTCCGGTCATCGTGTCGCTCGGCCTGAGCGCCGATCTCCTGCAGACGGCCGAGGGGATCGAAGATCTCTTCGGCATCCTTACGGAGCGTTGGCTGCTGATCCTCTACGTGTTCGGGGTGGTGACGTTCCTGCTCGTCGTCTTCGTCGCGATCCACTCGTTCGTCGAGGCCGGCAGCGCGCGCGTTTACGTCGACGGCGATCGCATTGCCGGGCCCGAGACCGAAGGTCCGCGGTCGCGCTTCAACGTCTTCTCGATCCAGCGATGGTTGGCGGGTGCGACCGACGGGTGGTGGGCTGTCTTCTGGATCTACAACCTCGCCTGGGGCGTCGCGGCGCTGATCATGATCATCCCGATGGTGCCGATGGCGGCGCTGCTGTTCGTCTTCCAGAACACGCCGGCGGCGATCATCGCGACCGGCTGCCTCGGCGCGATCGTCACGCTGGGGCTGATGTTCGCCGTCTCGATCGTCGTGGCGATCTGGAGCAACCGCGCGATCGCCAGCTGGGCCGTCACGAGGCTCAGCGCGCGGGAGGCGCTGGCGACCTCGTGGATCGCGGTGAAGCGCGATTTCGGGAGGCTGCTGCTGGCGTCGATCGCACTCTTCGTGATCTCGATGGCCGGATCGAGCTTCTTCGCGAGCTTCTCGTTCATCTCCGGATTCCTCGAGCGTATGAACGACTCCGGCATGGTCGGCGTGATGACGATTCCGGTGCGCCTCGCTGCGTCGCTCGCGAGCACCGCGTTCTCCGCCGCGCTGAGCGGCTGGTTCCTCGCCGCGTTCTCCGCGTTCGCGGTTGAAGACGGCGCGTAGGGGAGGCCACCGAGTGTCATCCTGAGCCGCCGATGCCCCGGCAGGGGCTGAGGACGGCGAAGGAC
>JBAQWH010000743.1:0-4454 GCA_049298815.1 Thermoanaerobaculia bacterium
GGCTCGAAGCTCGCGAGCACCAGCGCGACCGCCGCCGCGGCGGGAACCGTCAGGTTGTCGTCGAGGTTGATTGCGAGCGACTCCGCAACGGCAGCACAAAATGCGGCGAGCACGATCACACCTGGCCGCTCGTAGCCCAGCCAGTAGCCCAGCGAGATCCCGGTGGCAGAGCCGACGATGAGGAAGCCGAGAAAGCCTCCCCAACTCTTCGACGGGTTCCAGGGAAGCGGCCGGAGCGGCATCGCCTTCCCGGCCAGCGTCGCGATCCCGTCGCCGAAGGCGAGCATCCCCCACGCGATCCCGGCGATGTGGAGCTGATCGCGGAACATCACGATCAACGCGAAGACGACCGTCGGGTACGCGATGATCCCGAAGTCGAACCCGCGCACGTCCCGCGACACCCCACGCCCGAAGACCCGATGCAGCACCAGCCAGTTGCCGAGGATCGCCGCGGCCGCCACTCCAGCAGCAGCCCACCACGGCAGCCACCTCAGAGTGAACGCAAACAACCCGAAGGCGATGTGCAGCGACTTCCGGAGCAGCTCGTTAGGGGTGTGGTCGCTCAAGCGGGGGAAGTGTAGACGGAGACGGTATGTGTTGTTTTCACCTCGGCTCTGAATTCCCGGTGTTGGACGAGGCCGCGTAGCGGCCGACAGGTCGTAGCACCCGGCTTCAGCCGGGTGACGGGAACGTGGAGAAGACTGAGCCCGCGTAGCGGGCGACAGAGAAGGCGTTGTGTCCTGCCGCCCGCTACGCGGGCTCGGTTCGCCGCTTTGTCCTCGGATGGTGCTCCGCGCCGCGCGAGGAGCGTGAGGCCTCATGCGACTCCTGGTCCGACCCAGAGACCGACGACATCCGTACTCACTCGTTACAATACGCGCCGTCGATGACCACCCTTCCCTCCGCGTCCGTCCCCGTCCTGTCGGTCGTGATTCCCTGTTACAACGAGCGTGCGACGGTCGCGGAGCTTCTGCGGCGGGTCCGTGAGGTGGCGATCGACAAGGAGATCATCGTCGTCGACGACCGCTCGACCGATGGATCGCGCGACGTCGTCGCTGCGCTCGCGAAGGAATGGCCCGAGGTCCGGCACATCCTGCAGCCCGAGAACCGCGGCAAAGGGGCAGCCATCCGGCGCGGCATCGCAGAGGCGCGCGGCGACATCGTCCTCATTCAGGACGCCGATCTCGAGTACGACCCCGAGGAGTATCCGAAGCTGATCCAGCCGATCCTCGACGGTCATGCCGACGTCGTGTTCGGCTCGCGCTTCGAGGGCTATCCGCGCCGCGTCATGCTCTTCTGGCACCGACTCGGGAACACGTTCCTGACGATGCTCTCGAACATGACCACGAACCTCGACCTCACCGACATGGAGACCTGCTACAAGGTCTTCCGTCGGGAGGTCATCCAGTCGATCCGACTCAACTCGGATCGATTCGGCATCGAGCCCGAGATCACCGCCAAGGTCGCCAGGCGCGGCTACCGGATCTACGAGGTTCCGATCTCGTACTACGGGCGCGACTACTGGGAGGGGAAGAAGATCAACTGGCGCGACGGCTTCAGCGCCATCTGGACGATCCTCCGCTACGGCCTCTTCGACGACGCGCGAAGTGAGCCGCGGACCTTCACCACCCTTCGCCGCCGCGGGAGGCTTCGCCGCTACAACCGCTGGGTCTTCGACCGGCTGTCACCGTACCTCGGGCAGCGGGTGCTCGAGGCCGGCGCGGGCAACGGCACGATGACGCGACTCCTCTACGGCCGCGAGCTGATCGTCTCGGGCGATCGCGAGACCGCCTACCTCGATCGCCTTCGCAACGCCTTTCGCCGGCGTCCGGGGATTGCGATCGAGCACGTCGACCTCGAGTCCGATGACTCGCTCGCTCTCTCTCGCTACTCGTTCGATACGGTCACGCTCATCAACGTCCTCGAGCACAAGCAGGACGACGGCACAGCGCTCGTGCGCGCGGCGCGGATCCTCGTCCCCGGCGGAAGGGTCGTGGTCTTCGCCCCTGCGGATCCGGCGCTGTTCGGAGCGATGGACCGCGGCGTCGGTCACCTGCGGCGTTACACCCGCGAGGATCTCGAATCGAAGCTCGCTCGCGCAGGACTCGAGGTCGAGTACATCGGCTATCAGAACCGCGCCTCGCGTCTGGTCTGGCGCGTGAACTCGAAACTCGTCCGGCGCAACGGTCTCCCTCCCGCCCAGTCACGCATCTTCGACTTCCTCGTGCCGCTGCTCCGCCTTTTCGATGGTCACGAGCCGGCCAGCGGTCTGAGCATCATCGCCGTCGGCCGTAAGCCCCTCGCCGTGTGAATGGAGATCTCCTGATGAAACGCGCTGCGCTGATCCTCGCCGGAGGAGCCGGGACCAGACTCTGGCCGCTGAGCTCCGATGACTATCCGAAGCAATTCCTCCGTCTGTTCGACGGCGAGTCACTCCTGCAGCGGACCTGGAAGCGCGTGGCCGGGATCCTCCCGCCGGACGCGATCTTCATCTCGACCAACGATCGTTACCGCGACCTTTGCGCCGAGCAACTGCCCGAGCTCCCTCTGCAGAACATCCTCTGCGAGCCGGCTCGCCGGAACACCGCGCCGGCGATCGCCTTTTCGTGCTTTGCGATCGAGGAGCGCCTCGGCGACTGCACGATCGCGTGTCTTCCCGCCGACCACTTCATTGCCGACGAGCCCGAGTTCCTCCGCGTCCTCGGCGCAGCCTTCGATTACGCGGCCTCGACCGACTACTTCGTGACGATCGGCATCCAGCCGACCGAGCCGAACACCGGCTACGGATACCTCGAGCTCGGCGAGGCGCTCGACGGCGAGGTCATCGCTCTCCGGCGTTTCGCCGAAAAACCGTCGCGTGAGAAGGCAGAGGAGTTCCTGCTGGCCGGCAACTTCGCGTGGAACGGCGGGATCTTCGTCTGGCGGTCCGATGTCTTCCGCCGCGAGCTCGAAGCCGCTGCTCCCGAGGTCGCGCAGGTGACGGCCGCCAACTACGAGTCGATGCCTTCGATCTCGATCGACTACGCGCTGATGGAGAAGGCGCCGCGCGTCGCGACCGTTCGCGGAGACTTCGGATGGTCCGATGTCGGATCGTGGGCTGCGATTGCGAAGCTCTCGAAGTCCGCTCCGGTCCACGCCGCGAATGCGGAGAACGTCTTCGCGATCAGCGGCAAACCGGTTGCGGTGGTCGGGGTGTCGAACGTCGTCGTCGTCGATTCGCCGAACGGCGTGCTGGTGCTGTCACTCGACCAGGCCGAGGCGCTGTCGGCGCTCGTGAAGGCGATGGGCTCGTAGCGCTTCAGGACGGGACCGCCGGAAAGAGCCGCGACGCGTTCTCCCACAGGACCTTCTGCTCGATCGCTTCTCCGTAGCCGATCGCGAGGAACTGCTCGAGGTTTTTCTTCGGCGACCTCACGCCGGGCGAAGGCCAGTCGGTACCCCAGAGCACCTTGTCGACGATCTGCGGCAACCGGGGGAAGTACGACGTCAGCGAGTTCGGCGGAATCCCCGAGATGTCGATGAAGACGTTGGGGTGACGCCGCGCGAGGAAGAACGCCGTCTCGCCGTAGAGAGGCCGTCCGGCGTGCGCGACAAGGATCCGGAGCGTCGGGAAATCGACGGCGACGTCATCCACCGGCATCGGGTCGGCGTAGACGTTCCGCGCGCCGGGGAACACAGAGGTCCCGGTGTGGATCATGACCGGGACTCCCCGCTCGGCGCAGGCCCGGTAGATCTCGGCGAGTTGCGGAAGCTCGTAGCGATACGCGTTCGCCGTAAACAGCTGGTGCGGCGGATGGACCTTGACCAGCCCGACGCCGAGGTCGAGGACGCGCGTGATCTCTCCGGCCGTGTCGGTCTCGAAGCGGGGGTTGACCGAGCCGGTGGCGATCAGCCGATCGCGATGCCCGCGGGTGAACGCCACCGTCCATTCGTTGACCTCGCGCGTGAAGCCGATGACGTCCGGAGAGACCTCGGTGATACAGCACGCGCGGTCGATGCCCTCACTGTCGAGCAGCCGGAGCAGCGCGTCCGGCGAGCCGAACGCCTCGGCAAAGTGGGGCGAAAGGTCGCGCTCGATCGCCGCGCCAACCGCGGGCTTCACCATCCCGAGCGGGTGAATGTGAATGTGGACGTCGAACACCGGCATGGCGGCGAGTTTATAGCGGCCCTGACTGCCAAAAGAAAAAGCCGCGCGATCCGCGCGGCTCGTTCCAGGAACTGAAACCGGAGTCCCTCACTTCAGCTCGAAGACGACCGTGACGCCGTAGTGATTCTCCTGCACGCCTGGCTCGACCGGAATGTCGCTCACTTTCGCCTCCATCGCCATCGTCCGTTGCATCGGCATCGGAGGCTGCATCTGGCCCGCGTCCCCCTCCGTAATGGCGATCGCCCGTCCGAGGGTCCGGCCGGCAGCGGCGGCGAGGAGCGCGGCCTTCGCTCGCGCGTCGTCATAC
>JBAQWH010000744.1:0-2989 GCA_049298815.1 Thermoanaerobaculia bacterium
AATAGGACCAATAGGACCAATAGGACCAATAGGACCAATACGACCTATAGGAACCCGCCCTCCCGGCGTCGTTCTTGGGGGGTGGCGTCCTATAGGTCCTATTGGTCCTATTGGTCCTATTGTCCTATCCGATCGCCCCGTTCACCACCGCCTGCGCCTCGCTCTGAATTCTCCGCAGGTGCGCCTCGCTGACGAAGCTCTCTGCGTAGATCTTGTAGATGTTCTCGGTGCCCGACGGCCGTGCGGCGAACCAGCCGTTCTTCGTCGTCACCTTGAGGCCGCCGATTGCGTTGCCGTCGCCGGGAGCGTTCGTCAGGATGGCGTCGATCGGCTCGCCGGCGAGCTCCTTCGCCTGCACCTGCGCCGGTGAGAGCTTGCCGAGGAGCGCCTTCTGCTCCGGTGTCGCGGCCGCATCGGTGCGCGCGTCGAACGGCGCGCCGTGCAGCGCGGCGAGGTCCGCGTAAACCTCGCCCGGGTCCTTGCCGGTCGTCGCGGTGATCTCGGCCGCGAGGAGGCCGAGGATGATGCCGTCCTTGTCGGTGGTCCAGACCGAGCCGTCGCGCCGGAGGAACGACGCACCGGCGCTCTCTTCTCCGCCGAAGCCGAGCGAGCCGTCGAGGAGGCCGTCGACGAACCACTTGAACCCGACCGGAACTTCGTGAAGCCGCCGCCCCGCGTGTGCGGCAACCCGGTCGATCATGCTGCTGCTGACGACCGTCTTGCCGACGGCTGCCTCCGGACTCCACCGCGGTCGGTTCGAGAAGAGGTACGCGATCGCGACCGAGAGATAGTGATTCGGGTTCAACAGTCCGACGCTCGGCGTGACGATGCCGTGTCTGTCGTTGTCGGTGTCGTTGCCGAACGCGACGTCGAACTTGTCGCGCAGCGCGATCAGCCCGGCCATCGCGTGCGGCGAGGAGCAGTCCATCCGGATCCTGCCGTCCCAGTCGAGCGTCATGAAGCGGAAGGTCGGATCGACGGAGCCGTTCACGATCTCGAGATCGAGGCGGTAGCGGTCGCGGATGACGTCCCAGTACGCGACGCCGGCCCCGCCGAGTGGGTCGACGCCGATGCGGATTCCCTCCGCACTCACCACCTCGAGATCGACGACCGAGCCGAGGTCGGCGACGTAGGCCGTGACGTAGTCGTGGAGATGCGTCGTCGATGCGGCGAGCGCCTTCGCGAGCGAGACGCGCCGGATCTTCGACGGGTCCTTCATCAGCTCGTTCGCCGCGTTCTCGATCGCCTTCGTCGCCGCGGTGCCGGAAGGGCCGCCGTTGGGTGGGTTGTACTTGAAGCCGCCGTCCTCGGGCGGGTTGTGCGACGGGGTGACGACGATGCCGTCCGCGAGGCCGCTGCTGCGCCCGCGGTTGTACGCGAGGATCGCATGTGAGATGACCGGCGTCGGCGTGTAGCCCCGCGCGCTGTCGACCATCACCTCGACACCGTTCGCGGCGAGCACTTCCATCGCCGAGGCGAAAGCCGGCTCGGAGAGCGCGTGCGTGTCGATGCCGAGGAACAGCGGCCCGTCGATCTTCTCGGCGCGGCGGTAGTCGCAGATCGCCTGCGTGGTGGCGAGGATGTGGAGCTCGTTGAATGCGACCTTCAGCGACGAGCCGCGATGGCCGGAGGTGCCGAATGCGACCCGCTGGTCGCGGACCGACGGGTCGGGACGCTCGGCGTAATAGGCCGTGATCAATCGCGGGACGTTCACCAGCATGCCGTCGGTCGGGCGGGTTCCGGGCTGTCCTGACTGGTTCATCTCGTCTCCTTCGATCATCGCCTCACTCCGATGCTCACGCGGTAGAGGCGGTCGGATTCGCGCTCGAACAGGTTCACGACGTCGATGCCTGCGAACGGCTCGAAGTGCTCCGCGTCGAGGGCCCAGCGGAACGCGAGGTCGGTGTCGAACGAACCGGGCCGCCAACGCTCGACGGCCGCCAGGCTGAGATCGTAGCCGATCGTCGGCAGGTCGATCTGCAGCCACCCGGCTCCTCGCGACCCGTCGCCACCGTCGCGTTCCAGGGCGAGGGTCGCGCCGTACGCGAAGAGGAGGTAGCGGCCCTGCGCGTCGAGAAGCAGCGCGTCGGTGGCTGCCATCCCCTCGGTTCGGACGAGCGCCGCCCGGGCGTAGCCGGCCGAAGCGATCGGGCGCGCGAGCGAAACCATCATCTCGTCGCGCTCGACTCCGGTGAATGGATCGAGCGAGCGCGACCAGGCGGCGGCGAGCTTCACGTCGCTCCAGACGTCGACCACCGCGCCGGCGCGAGGCTGGATCGAGCCGGCCATCGCCCGCACTCCCGCCTCGACGGCCAGCCGCGGAGTGACGGTCCAGCGATCGCGGACGAAGCCCGAGGTACGCGAGGCGTTGGCGAACACGGAGTCGTCGAGATGCTCGAATCCGGCGGCGACCTCGTGGTTGCGCAAGACGAGCGCGAAGGCGCTGACCGAGGTGGTCGTATTTCCTGCGCTCGCGACCGTGGTGAAGCGCCTGTCCGCATGCGTCCAGGTGACGCCGAACGGCTCGACGCCCGGAAGGTCGCTCGCGATCAGCGTCAGCGTCGCGGTGTCGCGCGAGGTCGGACTGAGTTCGGCGTTCGCGAGGACCTGCTTTGTCTCCGCGGTGCCGGCCGCAGAGAGAAACGTCCAGATCGACTCCGACAGCGGAGTGCCGAACGAAACCTCATGAAGGGCCGACGTGGAACCGTCGTGACGGGTCAGGGTCGACCGCACGATCGCCGTCTCCACTCCGCCGTTCCGCGGCACGGCGAAGACCCTCGTGACTTCGGGGACATCGGCTGAAGGGGCGCCGAAGACGACGGCGGTGCTGCGCACGGCGTCGCGATGAAGGGAGAGCGGTGTACGCATCAGGATGCCTCCGACTCGGGTGAGGCGTGGCGCGGGAGAGCCCGGCACGAGCGCGAGCTCGCCGCTGATCATCCGGTCGAGCGGGAGCGCGTCCGCCACGTCGCGGTCGAGCGTCCACGCG
>JBAQWH010000745.1:0-8051 GCA_049298815.1 Thermoanaerobaculia bacterium
CGCGGACGATCGTCCGCTACGTCGAGGAGAACGCCAAGCCGAACGCCGACCGCCTCCGCGAGTTCCGCGAGTCCAACCTCGAGTCGCTCCGGCACGGCCTGCTCGCCGAGTCGCCGATCCATACCGACCTCGAGACGCTGAAGCTCGGCGACTCGCTTGCCTACTGGATGGAGACGACCCCCAACGATCCGCTCATCCCGCAGGTCCTTGCAGGGAAGTCGCCGCACGCCCGCGCCGCGGAGCTTGTGGGAGGCACGAAGCTCGCCGATCCCGCGTTCCGCAAGAGCCTCATCGAGGGCGGCAAGGCCGCCATCGAGGCGTCGAACGACCCGATGATCCAGGTCGCGCGTCTGGTCGACCCGCGCGCCCGTGAGCTTCGCCGCATCTCCGAGACCCAGATCCAGGAGCCGCAGCGCCAGGCCTACGCGAAGATCGCGAACGCCCGCTTTGCCATCAGCGGCACGTCGGTCTATCCGGATGCCACCTTCACCCTTCGCCTCGGCTTCGGCACCGCGAAGGGCTGGGACGGCGCGGGGGAGAAGTTTCCCTGGGCGACGACCATCGGCGGTGCCTTCGAGCACGCCGAAGCGCACGGCAACGTGCCGCCGTTCAAGCTCCCCGACAGCTGGATGAAGGCCCGGCCGCGCCTGAACCTCGCGACCCCCTACAACTTCGTCAGCACCACCGACATCATCGGCGGCAACTCCGGCAGCCCGGTCTTCAACAAGGACGGGGAGTACGTCGGGATCGTCTTCGACATGAACATCCCGTCGCTCGTCTACAACTACGCATTCAAGGAAGAGGACGCGAGGACGGTGAACGTCCACTCCGCCGGGATGACGGAGTCGCTGCGCAACGTCTACGGGGCGACCGAGCTGTTGCAGGAGCTCGGGGTCGGGGCCGGCGCCGCGGCGGCAACGCCGAGGCCGCGCGGTGAGAAGAAGTAACCAGCAATTTCGTGGTGAATTGTCCGAGCTGTGGTTCCGCTGAAACCCGCCGTGGAGGGACGGCGATCTGGATCGTCTATCTGGTCCTGATCGCCGCCGCCCTCCCGGCGGTCCTCGTCTTCCGTCTCAATGCTGCGCTCGTGGGCGGGGTGATGATCGCGGTCGCCGTGCTCACGCATCTGGTGCTGAACCAGCGCACGTGCACGTTGTGCGGTCATCAGTGGCGGGTGGGGCCGTAGGTCCAGCGCCCCTCTCGGGGCGCATTGGTTGAGGGATCGCCATCCGGGGGTGTCGCTACGCTCCACCCCCGGCTACTTGCCGCCGCGGCTCCGCCGCGCTGCGAGTCGAGGAGACCCGAAGCCCGGAACACCCCCGTGCCCCCGAGGAACCCCGAGGAACCCCGAGGAACCCCGAGGAACCCCGAGGAACCCGAGGAACCCGAGGAACCCCGAGGAACCGGGTGCGCCGGCGGGGGGAGCGGGATGACAACCGC
Organism: Thermoanaerobaculia bacterium; assembly: GCA_049298815.1. Taxonomy (GTDB): domain Bacteria; phylum Acidobacteriota; class Thermoanaerobaculia; order Gp7-AA8; family Gp7-AA8; genus JBAQWH01. The sequence goes on from JBAQWH010000745.1 coordinate 1,441, forward strand.
CACCGATCGTGTTAGATGGCCCGCGAATGCCTGACCCGCAGCTCATCCGGAACTTCTCGATCATCGCCCACATCGACCACGGCAAGACGACGCTGTCCGATCGTCTGCTGCAGGTCACGGGTGCCGTCGAACAGCGCGAAATGCACGAGCAGATGCTCGATGACATGGATCTCGAGCGCGAGCGCGGCATCACGATCAAGGCGCGCGCCGTCACGCTCCAGTACCGCGCCAGCGACGGGCAGGACTACACGTTCAACCTCATCGACACGCCGGGGCACGTCGACTTCAGCTACGAAGTGTCCCGCAGCCTCGCCGCGTGTGAAGGGGCGATCCTCGTCGTCGACGCCACGCAGGGCGTCGAAGCGCAGACGCTCGCGAACAGCTACCTTGCCATCAACAACAACCTGGCCATCCTCCCGGTCATCAACAAGGTCGACCTGCCGTCGGCTGAGCCGGAGCGGGTGCGGGAGCAGATCGAGAACGTGATCGGTCTCGACGCGCACGACGCGGTCCTCGCCTCGGCGAAGGCCGGCATTGGCGTTGCCGAGATCCTCGAGAAGATCGTCACCCATATTCCCGCGCCTGCCGGGGACCCTGATGCGCCGGCCCGCGGCCTCCTCTTCGACTCCTGGTACGACCCGTATCGGGGCGTCGTCTCGATGGTCCGGATGATCGACGGCCGTCTGAAGAAGGGTCAGAAGATCAAGTTCATGTCGACCGGCCGCGAGTACGAGATCGCCGAAATGGGGATCTTCACGCCGAAGCCGAAGGCGATCGAGTCGCTCGGCGTCGGCGAGGTCGGATTCTTCTCGGCCAACATTCGGGACATCGTCCTCGCGAAGATCGGCGACACGATCACCGACGCAAAGGCGAACCCGGAGGCGCTACCCGGCTTCCAGGAAGTGAAGCCGATGGTGTTTGCCGGCCTTTTCCCGATCGTTACCGAAGAGTACGAGAACCTCCGCGACGCGGTTGGAAAGCTGAAGCTGAACGACGCATCGTTCAGTTTCGAGCCTGAGAACTCCGTCGCCCTCGGGTTCGGTTTTCGCTGCGGTTTCCTCGGGCTTCTCCACATGGAGATCATCCAGGAGAGGCTCGAGCGGGAGTTCAACCTCGAGCTGCTGACCACGGCGCCAGGCGTCCGCTACCGCGTAACGAAGACCGACGGCGAGATGATCGAGGTCGAGAACCCGCAGAAGCTGCCCGATCCGTCCGAGATTGCGAAGATCGAAGAGCCCTTCTTCGAAGTGACGATGCTGACGACCGACGAGTATGTCGGTCCGATCCTCGCGCTCGCCATCGACCGCCGCGGCATCCAGAAGAAGCTCGAGTACGTGAGCGCGAACCGCGTGATGCTCGTCTACGAGATGCCGCTCAACGAGGTCATCCTCGACTTCTTCGACAAGCTCAAGTCGGTCTCGCGCGGCTACGCGTCGCTCGACTACCAGTACATCGGCTACCGCGAAGGCGATCTGGTGAAGATGGACGTCCTGGTGAACGGCGAACCGCTCGACGCGCTGTCGCTGATCATCCACAAAGACAAGGCGCACTCACGCGGGAAGATGCTGGTCGAGAAGATGAGGGAGTTCATCCCGCGACAGATGTTCGAGGTCGCCCTGCAGGCCGCGATCGGTAACCGGATCATCGCGCGTGAGACGGTCAAGGCACTGCGGAAGAACGTCCTTGCGAAGTGCTACGGCGGCGACATCAGCCGCAAGCGCAAGCTTCTCGAAAAGCAGAAGGAAGGCAAGAAGCGGATGAAGCGCGTCGGCAAGGTCGAGATCCCGCAGGAAGCCTTCCTCGCGGTCCTGAAGATCGACTGACCGGACCCGTTCCGGGCGGGCAATAGACGTCTCCGGTCTCCCGTTCTCGGAAACCATGAAGAACGCCATCGCCGGGGCCCTTGCACTCATGGCGGCAATGCTGCTGAACGGCTGCGCCACCGTCGTCCGGGACGACGATACGGCGCGGACGGTGGTCGGGACCGAAGAGGGGATCCGCATCGAGGGTGAGATCTTCGGCGAGGCGATGACGCCGGGCGGACGGGTGCCGATCACCTGGACGATCCGCAATCAGAGGACGGTCGCGATCGCCGTTGCCGACATCGTGGCGGAGTCGAGCTACGACCCTGAGACGCGGACGATCACCGTCGGACTCGGCGCCGAGGTGCCTGGGGAGCAGCTCCTGCCGCGCCTGGTGAGCGTCGCCCCGGGGGAGTCGAAGTCCTTCTCCACGGCCGCAGCGGTCGGATTCATTTCGAGCGGGAGCCCGCAGCCGAACGCCCTGCGTCTCCGCGTCAACTTCCTCGCCGATGTGAAGCCGTTCGCGCGGTTGATCGGGATCCAGGAGAAAGCGGTCGCGGACGCGGCCTTCGCAGCGGAGATCTTTCCGTTGTGGCTGGAGCGGACGGAGGCGGTCTACACGAGCGCCGTGCCGATGAGGTGGGGGCCGGCCGTGGTCGATCCGATCTCGGCCGCGCGACGCCGCTGACGCGGCGCCGCGCGCGAGGATCGTCTTCTAGAAGCTCTTCAGGGCGGTCGGCTCGTCTTCGTAGACTTCGAAGACCGTGATCAGCTGCGTCACGTGAAGGAGCTCGTTGAGCTTGGCCGGAAGGTGAAGGAGCTTGAGCTTGCCGCCGCGGTTCGCGACGGTGGTGAAGGCGCCGACGAGCTCGCCGATGCCGGACGAGTCGATCGTGGTGACGCCGCTCATGTCGAGCAGGATCTTGTTGGTTCCGGAAGAGATCGCGTTGGTGATGACCTCGCGAAGCTGGGTGTCGCCAGCGCCGATCGTGATCTTGCCCTCAAGGCGGATGATCTCGACGCCGTCGACGGAGCGGGTTGTGGCTTTCATCGGTTTCTCCTTCTCTACTTCTGGCGGTTACGCATTTCGGGTCGCGAGGCCGCTCCGGCCGGACAACTTCTTCGACATGAGCAGCGAAGTTCCGCCGCCCGGCTGGAATGAATACTGGATCCGATCCATGAAGGTTTTCATGTAGAAGATCCCACGGCCGCTCGTTTTCATGATGTTCTGCGGGGTGAGGGGGTCGCTCACGGCTTCGGGGTCGAACCCCTGGCCTTCGTCGGTGATCCTGATGTCCAGTTGCGAGTCCTGAAGATCGAACGTCGCGTTGACCCGCTTCCGGATGTCCATCTTGTTCCCGTGTTTGATCGCATTGGCCACGGCTTCCCGGACGGCCATGCCCACCCAGTGCGACCCGTCCTCATCGAGGCCCGAAGTTTCACATAGGTGTTCCGCTATCACCTGGACCAGTTCGATGTTCTCGAAGCGGCTGCTGATGGTGATTTCGATCCGCTCGCTCTCGCCGCGTTCCATGGATTGAATCGCCGCGCATTCTAAGGGAACGGAATGGGTGAGGCAAACCACTCGTTGGGCCCCGCATGTCCGTCCGAACGGCAGTCTGCCTGCTCACCTCGCTGTTGATTGCCGGTGCGGCCACTGCCGAACCGGCCCTCGACGCCGAGATGAAGGCCGTCGAGCTGATCCGCGGGCGGAAGTTCACGGCGCCCGTCAGGAACGTCACGATCGCCCGGAGCCAGCTCCCCGGGATGCTCCGGAAGCAGATCGAACGCGACCTCCCGTACTCGGCCGAGACCTGGGTGACGGTGCTTCGCTCCCTCCAGCTCGTCGACGCGCCACAGCAGGACGTGCTGCCGAAACTGCTCGAGCTCTACCAGTCGCAGGTCCTGGCCTTCTACGACCCGGCGGCGGGGACCTACTACACGCTCCGGGAGGTTCCCGAGGTGATGAAGAAGGCGGGGAGCGCGGAGCTCATCGCGACCATGGTCGCGGTTCACGAGCTGACCCACGCGCTGCAGGGCCAGCACTTCGGCATCGGCAGGCGGATCGACGGACTGCGGCGGAACACCGACGCCTCGATGGCCTACCACTCCGTCATCGAGGGGGAGGCACTCCTCGTGATGTTCGCGCACATGCTGGCGAAGGCGGGGACCGACCTCGAGTCGATGGTCGAGAGCGACGACGCGATCGAACTGCTGGTGGCGGCGGCGCGGCAGGATCAGTCGATCGGCCCCGAGACGCCGAGGTACTTCGCCGAGTCCCTGAAATTTCCCTACATCGACGGACTCCGCCTCGTGATTCATGCGTACAGGCGGGACGGGTGGAAGGGCGTGGACGCGCTGCATCTGCAACCCCCGGCATCGACCCGCGAGGTCCTGCACCCCGAGGAGTACTTCGCCAGGGTTGCCGGAAAGGGTCAGGCTGCGCAGCCGCTCTGGGCGAACCCGCCGTCTGGCGTGCTCGCCTCCGAACATCTTGGGGAGTTCCATTGGGCGTTCCTCCTCGGAGAGTCGAACGCGACAGGGCTGCGCCAGGATCGCGCGATCGTCCTCCGCGGCGCGAAGCCGACGGTGCTGGTCGAGACGCTCTGGGATACGCCGGAGCAGGCTGCGCGCTTCGCCGGGGCGTACAGGGCGTTTCTTGCCGGCCGGGGGCTGAAGCCGCTCGTGGTTCGTGACGGGATGACGGTGAAGGCGGGATACGGCGCAAACCGGATCGCGATCGCGCGGTTCGTGCCGCAGGAGAAGAAGGCGGCCGCCCTCATGACTCCGCAGCGAGACGCGGCCATCGAAGCGTCCGGAGTGAGGGCCGCACGATGAACATCGACTACGGGAAGCTCGAAGCCGACATGGAGAGCGGCGCGTTCCGGCTGGAGCTGGAGGCGGAGCTGACGGTCGGGTTCCGGCAGATCGCGGATGCGGGCGAGCGGCTGCCTCCTGCCTCGCACTACGCCGCCCAGATCGCGGAGATCGTGAACCGCGGCGCACCGACGGCGATCAAGGCGGAGACGGCGTATTACCTTTATCAGGAGATTCTCGAGGCGTGCGAGGCAGCCAGCGCGGCAGTGCTCGGCGCGCAACGTTCCCCGTCGTAAGATTCGGGGGTGAACCACAAGATCTCCACCTACCCGCCCCTGTCGTCGTTCGCGACGACAGGTGGGTGAGCCTGCAAGCTGGGTCAGGATGACCTGCTCTCCGTGCTTGCGAACCTCCCTCAACCCGATCAGATGGGCGACCTGCTCGTCGGTACGTCGACGAGCGACGATGCAGCCGTGATCCGGATCGCCGGCGATCTCGCGATCGCGCAGACGGTCGACTTCTTCACGCCGATCGTCGACGACCCGTACCTTTTCGGCCAGATCGCGGCGGCCAACGCGATCTCCGACATCTACGCGATGGGCGCGACGCCGATCCTCGGCCTCGCCATCGCCGGATTCCCGAAGGACAAGCTCCCGCTGGAGACCCTGCACGAGATCCTCCGCGGCGGTGCCGACAAAGCGAAGGAGGCCGGGTTCCCGGTCGCCGGCGGACACACGATCATCGACGACGTCCCGAAGTACGGCCTCGTGGTCACCGGCGTCGTCTCGGTCGACCGGCTCGTCCGCAATTCGACGGCGCGGGCGGGCGACCTCCTCTACCTGACCAAGCCGATCGGCACCGGAATCCTCGTCGCGGCGTACCGCGGGATCACCGGCAAGGGCCTCGATCAGGAGGTCCCCGACCTGAGCGAAGCGATCCGCTGGATGACGATGCTGAATCGCGACGCGGCGGCGGCCATGACCGCGGTCGGCGTCAGCGCCGCCACCGACGTGACCGGATACGGCCTCATCGGCCACCTGCTCGAGATGTGCGAAGGATCGGGCGTCGGTGCGGAGCTCAGCGCGGCGGCCGTCCCGATCCTGCCGCAGACCGCCGACTATCTCGCCAAGGGGTTCTGTCCCGGCGGGACCAAACGAAACGTGGGATCGTTCCGACGGAAGGTGCAGCTCTCGGACGTCGGCGAGGAAACGTTCACACTCTTCTGTGACGCACAGACATCGGGGGGCCTGCTCATGGCGGTACCGTCTGAGCGTCGGGACGCGATCGAGGCGCGGTTCGCCGACGGCGGCCTGTTCTATGCAAAGATCGGAAAGCTGACGACCGAATCGGGGTCGATCACCATCGTTCCGTAAGGAGAATCAGATGCCGTACTGCCCGACTTGCAAGCAGGAGTTCGACGCCGACGTCAACGAGTGCCCCGACGACAAGGTCGCGCTCGTCGACGAACTGCCGTTCCACACGCTTCCGGGCTCCGACACGACCTGGGTGGAGATTGCGAGCGCCGGCACCGACGAGGAGGCAAGGCTGCTCCAGGGATTCCTCGAGGCGCAGGGGATCCCGGCCCAGATCGAGAACCTGAAGTTCAACATGGAGCCGATCAACTTCGGGACGATGGGCGAGATCAGGATCTACGTCCAGCAGGAAGACGAGCAGCGCACGCAGGGGCTGCTCCGCAGTCGTGACCAGCAGTACGAACGGCTCGATGACGAAGGGGAGACCCTGGTCACCGACGAGGGGCCGGCGGTGATCGACGAAACCGCGCGCGCCGAAAGTGATGACGGAGCCAACTCCTGATCCGGTGACCCCGGACGCCGAAGACGAGGCGACCCCCGCGATCATGCCGCGGTGGATTCCGGTGACCATCGCGGCGACGCTGGTCGGCCTGGCCGTCCTCGCGGTCGTCACCGGCCTGCGCTACCGGGACACGACGCTGGTCGACATCGTCAACCCGAGCAGGCAGACGGCCCGCCC
>JBAQWH010000746.1:0-2279 GCA_049298815.1 Thermoanaerobaculia bacterium
GCGCGGGGACGTGCGCGTGAGTGGATCGCTCGACGGGTTCGGCGTTCGTTCGGCGTCGTTCAATCTGCGCGGGTCGACGCTCTCGCCGGAGCGGCGCGCGCTGCTCCGCGGGATGCCGGCGTGCAAAATCACGGGGATCCGCGGTGTCGGTCCGGACCTGGCGGAAACGGTGGAGCTCGAGGGGTACGTGCGCGACTGCTCGTTCGATGCGGTGACGCTCGACGCGACGGTTTCGGCTCAGGATAGCTCGATCCTTCACGCGGACAAGCTCCTAACGTACGAGCTCGCGCGAGGCGCCGGGAAAACCCGGAAAACGATTCTCGAGGAGATTTGCACAGCGCACGACATTCCGGTCGGCACGTGGCAGCTGCCGGGCGGTGACGGCGGCTATGGGTACAAGTCGATTTCTCACGGTGGGGACGTCGGGGTGTTCGCCTGGCTCGTCGAGTATCTGCTGCCGCTCGGCTGCCGGCCGTTCTGGCGGGATAACGCGCTGCATATTGCGCCGTTCGATGCGTCGGGCGATGCGTCGCGCCTTCTGACGGGCGGCGAAATGCGCCGGCTGTCGATCGATCCGGCGCCGGGCAACGGGACGAACGCGGTCCAGTGCAGCGCGGGGATCTTCCAATACATCGGGGCGGAGGGCGAGGAAGTCACGGAGGCGACGGTCGACGTCGCGGGCCCGTACACGCCGGCCGTCGCGGTGCAGAAACAGGATCGGGTCTGGGGCACGGTGGCGGACGTCACGCCGGCGTCGGCCGCGGAGGATCTCGAGCGTCGGACGATCACGCGCGAATACAAGCGCAATGGGACGCTCTGGAAACGCGAGGTCGAAGTCTACGGGTGGCACGCGGCGCGGGTCAGTCATCGGCAGATTGTTTTCGACGCGCTGGGGATCCTGCCGACGTTCACGACTCACAACACGCAGCTGGACTGCTGGAAGTATGGGGATGGCACCTGGCGGCTGACGGAGCGGGAACAGTGGGGACTGATCCGGCGCGAGGTGACGCTGGTCCGGTTCAATGCGGACGGTGAGGAAATTCACTCGGACACGTACGTTAGTGGAGCGGTGCAGTATCCGGCGCCGGTCGCCGGCGCGGATCCGACGACGGGAGCGGCGGACTATTGGTCGCTGTACGGGGACCGGGAGGAGTGGATTCCTCATCCGGGCTCGATTCCTACCTGGTGGGGCGACTACGTCGACATTAACGGCGAGGAGTATCTCTGGCTGCCGGAGTACATTTACGACCAGGGTCCGCCGTTCCGGAACAGCCGCTATCGCTGTGTGTTCGTCGACGCGGACGGGAGCGCGTGGGTCGGCCGTGGCTTTGTCCTTTCGACGAGTGAGGCCGGCTCGATCTATTGGGCGATCGAGGGCGGGATCGCGGAAACGTGGGGCACGGAGCTCGTGCGCGAGGTTCCGTCCTGGTCGGGCGCGACGAAAAGCGGGATCGCGGCGACGATCGACGCCCAGGCGCGCTCGTACGAGGACGCCGGCGCGGTTGTCTTTCCGGATCCTCGAGCGCTGTACATCTTCGGGCCGAATGGTCCGGCGTACGCGGAGATCGGGGCGGCGGCGTTCGCCGGCGGCTGGGATGAGACGCTGACGGACATAGACGGGCTGTCTTATACGCGGGTCGTCGCGCACGACAGCACGGGCGTCACGGGGACGATCACACTTTCAAATTGCATCGCGACGCTGCCGCCGGAGGGGTCGACGACGGTCGGGGATCCGCTGCCGGAGCGGACGTCGCTCGTCATCAACGGGGATCCTCAGCCGGCAACGGTCAAGGTCGTCGATTCGATGCGGCAGGCGCTCGCGCATGGTCGCGAGTATCTCGAGACGTTCGATAACGACTTTTGCGAGACGGACGCGGAGATCGCGACGGCGGCGAAGGAGCTGCTTCGCAACGCGGCGCATACGATCGTCGGGACGGAGATTCCGGTCGACTTCTCGGTCGTCGAGGGGACGGTGCTCGAGCTCGAGGAACCGTCGGCGATCGCGGGGACGGCGAAGGTCGTCGCCTGGTCGCTCGAGCATCGGGTGAATGGAAAGACGGGTGAGAACGGGACGTCGATCACGGCGCGCCGTTATCACGGGGAGCTCGGGTAATGGACCGTCACAGCGCGGCGTACGTGCGCGGCCTGGTGAGGACCGGCGCGCAGCATCGGAACGGGACGGTCGACGCGTCGCTCGGTGGGGATCTCTGGCGGATCCGGCTCAACGACACGCAAGGGATGATCACGGCGGCGGCGCCGGCCGGGGCGGTGTACATGGT
>JBAQWH010000747.1:0-5374 GCA_049298815.1 Thermoanaerobaculia bacterium
CCCTGAAGGGGCGCTGGAACATGGGATCCAGCGCCCCTCCAGGGCGCTTCTGATTTTCGTCGTCGGTCCGGGGGGTTCGCTACGCTCAACCCCCGGCTACTCGCCGCAGCGGCTTCGCCGCGATCTGGATTCTGGCGGCCGTTATGATAGTACCCACTCCAACATGCAGTGCTGAGGAGAAACCGATGTCAGTCACCACACAACACCGGCAGGTCGACCTGGTCGACCGCCTCGCGGCCGAGGCGCGCAAGCGGGTCGCCCCCGAGCTCGCCGACAGTGCTGAACAGTTCATCCGCCGCTATTTTGCCCACGTCGCTCCCGATGACGTGATCTACACCTCGTTCGACACGCTGCTCGGCGGGGCTCTGTCGTTGTGGGAGCTCGGCAGCAGCCGGAAGCCCGGTACCGCACTGGTCCGCGTCTTCAATCCCTCCGAGGGATGGACCACCGAGCACACCGTGCTCGAGATCGTGAACGACGACATGCCGTTCCTCGTCGATTCGGTCACGGCGGAGATCGCCCGGCGCGACCGGAAGATGCACCTCCTCCTCCACCCGGTCGTTCGCGTCCGTCGCGATGCCTCCGGCAGGCGGCTCGAGGTCACCAACACCGCCACCACGGCGTCGGACGCGATCGTCGAGTCGTACATGCATCTGGAATTCGACCAGGAGACCGAGCCGGCGGAGCTCGACGCCATCCGGGCCTCGATCGAGAACATCCTCGGGCAGGTGCGCCTCGCCGTCAGCGACTGGAAAGCGATGCGCGCCCGCCTCGCGGCCGACGTCGCCGAGCTCGAGACCACGAGTCTGCCGATGCCGGGCGAAGAGGTCGAAGAAGCGAAGTCCTTCCTCCGCTGGCTCGACGACGGGCACTTCGTCTTCCTCGGGCATCGCAGCTACACGTTCGCGACGAAGGGTGGCCGCGACTACGCCGAGCCGCAGGCCGACTCCGGACTCGGCATCATGCGCGAGCTCTCGCCGGAATCGATCGCGCGCGGCAAGGAGCCGCTCTCGCAGGTCGTCTCCGACCACACGCGGCGCAAGGACCTGATCATCGTCAGGAAGACCGGCAACCGCAGCCTCGTGCACCGCAACGTCCCGATGGACCTCGTCGCGGTGAAACGCTACGACGAGAAGGGGAACGTGGCCGGCGTCGACCGCTTCCTCGGGCTCTTCACCTCGGCCGCCTACAGCGGCAGCGTCCGTGAGATCCCGATGCTCCGCCTCAAGGCCGCCCGCGTCCTCGAGAGCGCCGGCTTCGATCCCTCGTCCCACAACGGCAAGGCGCTCGCCGACATCCTCGAGACGTACCCGCGCGACGAGTTTTTCCAGGTCACCGACTCCGAGCTGTCGGAGATCTCGCGCGGCATCCTCCTGCTGCAGGAGCGTCAGCGGGTCGCGCTCTTCATGCGCCACGACGTGTTCGACCGCTTCGTTTCCTGCTACGTCTACGTGCCGCGCGAGCGCTACACCTCCGAGTTCAAGGAGCGCGCGAAGGCGATCCTCGAGGCCGCACTCAACGGCTGCGGCACCGTCATCGAGGACCACATCACCAGCTCGCCGCTCGCCCGCGGCCTCTTCGTCGTCCGGGCGAAAGACAGCGTTCCGGCCGTCGATGTCCGCGAGCTCGAGCTCCAGCTCACCGAGGCCTCGCTCACCTGGAGCGACCGGCTCCTCGACACCCTCATCGACTCGAAGGGGGAGGAAGCCGGCATCGACCTCCATCGCCGCTACATGAAGGCGTTCCCGGCTGCGTACCAGGACCGCTTCGACGCGGCGGCTGCCGTCCACGACGTCGCGAGCATCGAGTCGGTCCAGTCGGCCGGCGAGCTCGTTGCGAATCTCTACCGCCAGCGCGGCGAGGAGTCGCAGTTCCACCTCAAGGTCATCCACTCGGGCGACGCGGTGCCGCTCTCCGAGATCATGCCTCGCCTCGAGAACATGGGCCTCGAGGTGCAGACGGAAGTGCCGTACGAGATCACGCCTCTCGGCGCTGCGGGCCCCGTCCGCGTCCGCGACTTCACGCTGTCGGCCGACCGGATCGACAGCGACCTGGACGCGATCAGGGACCGCTTCCGTGACGCGTTCGTCCGCGTCTGGCACAACGAGGTCGAGAACGACGGCTTCAACAAACTCGTCATCTGCGCCGGTCTCGACTGGCGCCAGGTCGTCATCCTCCGCGCCTACGCGAAGTACTTCCGGCAGGTCGGCGTCAGCTTCAGCGAGGCGTACATGCAACAGACCCTCGCCAAGCACTCGGCGATCTCCGCGATGCTCGTCCAGCTGTTCGAGACGTGGTTCGACCCGCAGCGCGGCGGGTCGATCGAGGAGCGCGGCAGGGCTGCCGAGGCGATCCGCACGAAGGTCACTGAAGCGCTCGAGAAGATCACGAATCCCGACGACGACCGGATCCTCCGCCTCTACGTCGACACGATCGAGGCGACGCTGCGGACGAACTTCTACCAGACCGACGCCGAGGGCAAACGCAAGGCGTACGTGTCGTTCAAGCTCGACTCAGCGAAGGTCCCCGAGTTGCCGCTCCCGCGGCCGATGTTCGAGATCTGGGTTTACGCCCCGTGGGTCGAAGGCATCCACCTCCGCGGCGGCCGCGTCGCCCGCGGCGGTCTGCGCTGGTCCGACCGGCGCGAGGACTTCCGCACCGAGATCCTCGGCCTCGTCAAGGCGCAGATGGTCAAGAACGTCGTCATCGTGCCGATGGGCTCGAAGGGCGGCTTCGTCGTGAAGAACCCCTCGGCCGACCGCGCGACGTTCCAGCAGGAAGGCATCCACTGCTACAAGACCTTGCTCCGCGGCCTCCTCGACGTGACCGACAACATCAAGGGCACCGAGACGATCCCCCCGCGCGAGGTCGTCCGCCGCGACGGCAACGATCCGTACCTCGTCGTCGCTGCCGACAAGGGCACTGCGACGTTCTCCGACATCGCGAACTCCGTCTCAGCCGAGTACGGCTTCTGGCTCGGCGACGCCTTCGCCTCCGGCGGCTCGGTCGGCTACGACCACAAGGAGATGGGCATCACCGCCCGCGGCGGGTGGGAAGCGGTCAAGCGGCATTTCCGCGAGATCGGCAAGAACATCCAGGAAGTCGACTTCACCGCGGTCGGCGTCGGAGACATGGCTGGCGACGTCTTCGGCAACGCGATGCTCCTCTCCGAGCAGACGAAGCTGGTCGCGGTCTTCAACTACTCGCACATCTTCATCGACCCGGATCCGGACCCGGCGGTCAGCTTCAAGGAGCGTCGCCGGATGTTCGACGAGCGGCTGAACTGGAACCACTACAACCTCGCCCTGCTGTCGAAAGGCGGCGGGATCTACGAGCGCAGCGCGAAGACGATCACCATCTCCGACGAAGCGCAGAAACTCCTCGAGTTGCCGTCGAAGACGGTCACACCGATCGAGGCGATGCGCGCCATCCTGAAGGCGAACGTCGAGCTGCTCTGGCTCGGCGGCATCGGCACCTACGTGAAGTCGAGCGACGAGGACCAGGCCGCGGCACGCGACCGCTCGAACGACGCCCTCCGCATCAACGGCAACGAGCTGCGCGTCAAGGTCGTCGGCGAAGGAGCGAACCTCGGCTTCACGCAACTCGGACGCGTCGAGTACGCCCTGAACGGCGGGCGGCTCAACACCGACGCGATCGACAACTCCGCCGGCGTCGACACCTCGGACCACGAGGTCAACATCAAGATCGGCCTCTACGACGCGATCGCTCACGGTGAGCTCAAGAGCCTCGAGGAGCGCAACGAGTTCCTCGCTTCGATGACCGACGACGTCGGTCAGCTGGTGCTGCGCGACAACTACGAGCAGACCCAGGCGATCACGGTCACCGAGGCGCTGGGCGAATCGCTGCTCGACGCGCAGACGCGCTTCATGCGCGGCCTCGAGAAGGCGGGACGCCTCAACCGCCGGATCGAAGGACTGCCGGACGACGAGACCATCGCCGAGCGCCACGCGAAACGGATCGGGCTGACCCGTCCCGAGATCGCCGTGCTGCTCGCGTACGCCAAGCTGGTGCTCTTCGAAGACCTGCTGAAGACCGACCTGCCGGATGACCCGCAGCTGGTCAACGACCTGGTCGGCTACTTCCCGGAGGCGATGCGGACGCGGTTCCGTCCGGCCATCGACCGGCACCGCCTGCGCCGCGAGATCATCGCCACGGTCGCGACGAACGCGATCATCAACCGAGTCCGCCCGACCTTCGTCTGGCAGATGACCGATGAGACCGGGAAGCCGGCCGGTGACGTGACCCGCGCCTTCCTCATCATGCGCGACGCGTTCGGCCTGCAGTCGATCTGGGCCGACATCGAGAGCCTCGACAACAAGGTCCCGGCCGCTGCCCAGAGCGAGATGATGATCGCCGTCGGCCGCCTGCTCGAGCGCGCGACGACCTGGCTGCTCCGCAGCGGCTACCAGAAGCTGGACGTCGCGGCGAACGTCGCCGAGCTCGGGCCGCGCATCGGTGCGATCCAGGAGAAGCTCGCGAGCATCCTCCCGAGCGGCGAGCTCGCAGCGGTGGAGGGGCGGCAGAACGCACTGATGGAGAGGGGCGTGCCGGAGCCGCTCGCGCGCCGCGTGGCGAGCCTCGACGTGATGGCCTCCGCGATGGACATCATCAACGTCGCACGCAAGGCCGAGGGCCGCGGCGTCGATGACGTCGCGAAGGTGTATTTCGGCATCGGCGCCCGCTTCGGTCTCGACCACCTCCGCACCGCAGGCAGCCAGGTCGCGACGGAAACGCCGTGGCAGAAGGCCGCCGTGACCAACGCGATCGACGACCTGTTCAGCTACCAGAGCATCCTGACCTCGCGCGTCATCGGCGAGACGAACGGTGTCGAAGGCGATCCGGTCGAGAGCTGGCTGGCCTCGCGGGCCCGCGTCGCCGAGCACGTCGGCCAGACGCTGAGCGAAGTCCGCAACGCGCCGGCGCTCGACCTCGCGATGCTGACCGTCGCGACCCGCGAGCTGCGGACCCTGGTCGAAAGCTAGGAGCTCAGTCACAGCAGCAACCAGCGAGGGCGGCCGAAAAGGCCGCCCTCGAAGTTTTCGGAGAGCGGGCGTCTCGCCCGGCACGGTCAGGGACATCGACAGGCCGCGCTACCGCGTCCGCGCGTACTCGAGCATCTGCAGCTCGCGCTCGATCGACGCATCGCCCGGGACGAGCTCCATCGTCGCACGGTATTCGCGGGCGGCCTCGTCGAAGTGGCGATGGGCGCTCAGGTAGCGGGCGCGGAAGACGAGCGCATCACGGTAGGCGGGGCGAATGGTCGTCACGACCACGTCGTCCGCTTCGAAGGATGGCGATTGCAGGCCGCGCAGATCGACCGGCAGGACGGCGACCTCGGGGCTGCGGCCGGGGA
>JBAQWH010000748.1:0-5982 GCA_049298815.1 Thermoanaerobaculia bacterium
GCGCCGCCGAGAGACCGATCCCACGACCCGCCGCGACATCGGCGACCTCGCGCGTCGAGAAGCCCGGCTCGAACAGCACCTCGAGCACGTCGGCCCCCGTTCCGACCGCGATCCCGCGCTCCTCGGCCGTCCGGAGCAGCTTCGCCCGGTCGATTCCCTGGCCGTCGTCGAGGACGTCGATCCACACTTCGTTCGCGTTGACGAGCGCGGTCAACCGCACGGTCCCCTCGGTCGGTTTGCCCGCCAGCTGGCGGTCGCGCGGCAGTTCGAGGCCGTGGGTGATCGCGTTGCGGACGAGATGACCGAGCGCCTCGCTTGCGACCTCGAGCAGCGCCTTGTCCATCGGCGTGTCTCCGCCGACGGTGTCGAGCCGCGCAAGCCGACCGGTGCGCCGCGACTCGTCGTGAACGATCCGGCGCAACGAGCCGAACAGCGTCTTGAGCGGCACCATGCGAAGACCCATGACCCGGTCCTGGATGAAGCTCAGGGTCTTGCCGAGCGCTTCGTGCGCCTCTTCGACCTCTTCCCACGGCTGCCGATCCTCCGCAGCAGACGCACCGCGTCCGACCGCGTCCTCGAGCCGGTTGCGGAAGATCACCATCTCGGCCAGCAGGTCGACGAGGTCGTCGAGCGTGGTGAACGGAACCCTCACGCTCCCCGGCGTCCTCGAGGTCGCCTCGACACCTGCGTCGGGCCGGCGCTCGGCCTGAGCCTGCGTCTCGGCGGTGGCGCCCTTCAGCCCGTCCATCGACGCCTTGTAGGTGTCGAGCAGCGCGAGCAGGGGCTGGAAGTCGTCGGCGTTCCCGAGGTCCGCGAGCGAGTCCTCGAGCGCGTGCGCAACGCTCTGGAGCTCTTCGAGCCCCATCATCCCGGCGTTGCCCTTCAGCGTGTGGAGCTCGCGCCGCGCCTCGTCGAGGAGCGCCTCGCGATCGCCGGCCGCTGCGTCGGACGCCTGGAGCAGCAGCTCCTCGACGCGCGTGACCCGCTCCTGCGACTCGAGCAGAAAGTCGTCGAGGAGCCCCTGAAACGCCTCAGTGCTCATCTCACCCTCTGCCGCATCACGCGTGGACGACGCGCTCGCGCGCCGCTGCGGGCTCGAGCACTTTCTCGATGAGTCGGTGCAGGTCGGCCGGCTGGAAGGGCTTGGTGATGTACGCACGCGCCCCGCTCTGCAGGCCGCGCATCGTGTCCTCTTCCTTCCCCTCGGTGCTCACGATGATCACCGGGATGTGGCGGAAGATGCTCTCCTTCCGGCAGTGCGACAGGAACTCGAGCCCGCTCATCACCGGCATGTTGATGTCGAGCAGGATCAGGTCGACGTCGGCGTGCTCGGCCAGTCGGTCGAGAGCTTCCCTTCCGTGATAGGCGTGCACGACGGCGGTCCCTGCGAGGCGATACCGCTGCAGGATCAGGTCGTACATGCGGTGAAGGAGCTCGGAGTCCTCTACGATCAGAATCTTCTTCATCATTCGCTCCCGGGGGCGTTACTCCCACAGACCCGCGACACGGACGCGCGTCGCGGTTGTTTCGTTTGGTTCGATCCAGTGCTGGACGGCGAGCGGACGGCCGAGCAGGAAGCCCTGGCCGAACTCGATCCCGAGCTCTTTGATGACTGCGCGCTCGGCCTCCTGCTCGATCCCTTCGACGACGACGTGGGCGCCCATCGTCCTGGCCATGTCGGCGATTGCGCCGACCAGCCGTCTCTTCTTCTGGGAAAGGTGGATCTTCGACACGAAGACCTTGTCGATCTTCAGGTACTCGGGCTCGAGCCACAGCATGTGATGAAGCCAGGCGTAGCGAGCGCCGACGTCGTCGAGCGCGACCTTCATGCCACGGCGCCGGAGCGTCTTGAGGCTGCGCGCAATCGATCGGACGTGCGCCTTGTCGGTCGTCTCTGAGATCTCGAGAACGACCTGGTCGGGCTCCATGCCGAGGAGGTCGAGCAGGTCGAGCAGGTCGGCCATCCTCTGCGAGAACCGGAAGAGCGTCTCGCCGTGCACGTTCACGAAGAGCTTGTGATTGGCCGCGAGCACCCGCCCCGAACGGACTGCGGCGAGGATGCACGCCGTGTCGATCTCGTGCATGAGGTCCCGGTCGATCGACGTCGAATGGAAGACCCGCGACGGCTGCGCGAGCGGCGTGCCGGCAGGCCCGCGGAGCAAGGCTTCAAACCCGAACACCGCGTTCTCAGCCATCCGGAAGATCGGCTGGAACGCGATCGAGTAGAAGCCTCGCCGCAGGAGCTCCGCGAGCTCGCTGTGCTCAGTTGCCGAGCTCACGTCCAACCTCCGCCGGCTTCCGCGATCCGGAACAGAGCTCCCTGACGGCCTCGAGCAACTGCTTCGGCTCGACCGGCTTCTCGAAGTAGAAGGCGGCGTCGAGCTCGAACGCGCGGTTCATGATCTCCGGGTTCCCGTAGCCGGTCACCAGGATCACCGCCGCGCCGGGGTTCTTCTCGTGGGCGTACCGGAGGATCTCGAGACCCTCCTCACCGAGGACTCCAGTGAGACGGAGGTCGGTGATCACGACGGCGTACTGGTTCTCTTTCAGCAGCGCTTCCGCGTCTTCGATCCGTCGCGCAGTGTCGACGTGGAACGACGCGTGGCTGAGGAGCCGGGTGAAGGAGAGGAGGATCGCCTCCTCGTCGTCAACCAGCAGAATTCGATTGTTCACTTGGACCTCCTGGACGTGTGTCGGGAGGTCCCTTCAGCAACCGCGCTGCCACCGGGCCTGTTTTTCTAAATCATTGACATTAATGATGTTACTGGACTTGACAGGTCGTTCACATTCTCAACTTCTCAGGGGGTTTCGGGACGCAAGCTCCTGCTGCAATGGAGCTTGGGCCGAGTCTCAGTCGTGTCTCACGCAGTCTCACGTGAGACAGGTCAAGGCCGGTCTACGCAACCATCAGATTCTCTGAACGGCGCGAAAGGTTTTTCGTAGCTGCGCGTTCGAGCTTGTCTTCCCCGAGGAACCCGAGGAACCCCGAGGAACCCCCGAGGGACTCAGGGACCGAGGAACTGAGGGACTCAGTTGCGGCAAGAGACCAGCGATGCGGCGGCACCGGCGGCGGCGCGCTCGAAGCCGCCCTCACTTCCTGGCGGAGAGCGCTTTGACGCGGCGGTAGAGGGTCGCGCGGGAGATCCCGAGCTCGCGCGCGGCGCGGACCTTGTCGCCTCCGACGCGGAGCAGCACCTCGCGGAGCGCGTCGGTCTCCGCCGTCGCGGATGCAGGCTGCGCATCGCTCCCGCGCGAAGCCGGCGCTTCGAGCCCGGGCAGGTGCTCCGTCGTGATGCTCTCGCCGCGCGACAGGAGCAGTGCACGCTCGAGCACGTTCCGGAGCTCGCGCACGTTGCCTGGCCACTCGTATCGCTGCAGGACCTGGAAGGCGGCAGGGTCGATCGAGTCCGCGCGGCTTCCGAGTCCCCGCAGCAGGAACCGGACGAGCTCCGGCAGGTCCTCGACCATCTCGCGAAGCGACGGCATGCGGATCGTGAGGACGTTGATGCGGTAGAGAAGATCGTGGCGGAAGCGCCCCGCCGAAGCCTCCATCGCGAGATTCCTGTTCGTCGCTGCGAGGAGCCGGAAGTCGCTCTCCCGGGTCTGGATCTCCCCCATCCTCCGATAGCGTTTCTCCTCGATCGCCTTGAGGAACTGGGCCTGGACGCCGGGATCCATGTCGCCGATCTCGTCGAGGAAGAGCGTGCCGCCGTCGGCGGCGTCGAGAAGTCCCTGCCGGCTCTCGACGGCGGAGGTGAAGGCTCCGCGCGCATGTCCGAACAGCTCGCTCGAAAGGAGATCGCCGCGCAGCGTCGAGCAGTTGACCTCGACGAACGGCATCGAGCGGCGCGCACTCCGCTGGTGGATCAGGCGCGAGAGGACGCCTTTGCCGGTGCCGGTCTCGCCGGTGATGATCACCGACGTGTCACTCTCCGCTGCGACCTCCGCGAGGTAGAACACGGCGCGGGCGGCTGCACTCGATCCGATGAAGACGTCGGCCGGCTTCGCGAGGCGCTGCGTCACCGCTTTCCGTTTGCGAAGCATGCCGACTTCGAGACTCTTCCGCAGAAAGAGCTCGAGGTCGGGCAGGTCGACCGGCTTGGTGACGTAGTGGTCCGCCCCGCGGCGCATCGCCTCGACCGCCACCCGCAGCTCCTCGTTGCCGGTGATCACGACGATCGCGATGTCCGGCGACTCCTCGCGGACCTCCGAGATCCAATCGAGTCCGTTGCCGTCCGGGAGGTTCAGGTCGAGCAGAATTCCGTCGAAACGGCCGCCTGCAAGCGCGGCTCTCGCCGACGTCAGCCGGTCGGCGACCGACGTCGTGAACCCCACGCGCATCAGATACGCAGCCAGCGGCATCGTGAACGCAGCCTCGTCGTCGACGATCAGCAGCTTCGGTGTCATGCGGAACTCCCGACTGCCTCCCGGACGAGCGGCAGCACGATCTCGGCGGTCGCTCCGGGCGGCGGTTCGTTGTTGACCAGCGAGACCCGGCCGCCGAGCTGCTCGACGATGTTCCGTACGAGCGGAAGCCCGAGCCCGGTCCCGCCCCGGCGTGTCGTGAAGAAGGGCTCGAAGATGCGGTCGATCGCCGGCGGCGTCAATCCGGCTCCAGCGTCGCGCACCGAGATGCGGCACCAGTCGCCCACTTCGTCCACCAGGACCGTCACGACCGAATCTTTCGGGCTGTGCTGGACCGCGTTGTCGAGAAGGTTCACGATCACCTGCTGCATGCGGGCGGGATCCATTCTCACCGCTGCATCGGTCGTGCTGCGGAACTGAATCCGCGAGAGCGGCTCCTCGGGCTTCGCGTGACGCCACATCGCGATCGAGCTCGCGCAGATCTCGTCGACCGCCTGGATCGCGATCCGCGACTGCTGCAGCGGTTTCGCGAGGTCGAGAAGGTCGCGCATGAGCCGCGTCAGCCGCTCGACCTGCGTGCGGATGATCTCGAAGAACGGCACGTGGGCCTCGTCGGTCCCGAGGTCGATCTCGATCGCGCCGAGTGCGGCCTGGATCGCCGCCAGCGGATTGCGCACCTCGTGCGCGACGCCGCTGACCAGACGCCCGAACGACTGCAGGTCCTCGGCGCGACGCAGCTTGTCGAGCAATGCGAGCTTCTCGCTGATGTCACGCTGTACGGCAACGAACCCGGTGACTTCCCCAGACTCCCGGAAAATCGGCGAGATGGTCGTCTCCGCCTCGTACAGCGAGCCGTCTTTCCGCCGGTTGACGAGCCCTCCCGACCAGGTCCCGCCTCCCGTGATCTGTTTCCAGAGGCCGCCGTAAAACGCGTCGTCGTGCACGCCGCTCTTGAGCAGTGACGGCTGCCTGCCGACCGCGTCTGCTTTCGCAAAGCCGGTGATCGTCTCGAACGCCGGATTCACGTACTCGATCACTCCGTGGACGTCGGTCACCACGACCGCCTCACCGGCATGCTCGATCGCAGTCGCGAGCCGCCGGCGCTCCTCCCACGTCCGCTTCTGATCGGTGATGTCCTCGATGATCCCGACCCTGAACAGCGGCCTCCCCTGATCGTCGCGGACGACCGAGCGCGTCGTCCGTCCCCGCGCCCAGCTTCCGTCCTGCCGCCGGTAACGCCGTTCGAAGTGCTGTGCTGCACTGTCCGGCGCACGGAGTCTCTCGACCGTGTCGTCGGAGGTGGCGACGTCGTCGGGATGAGCGAGCCCCTCCACGCCGGCAACGAGGAGCTCGGACCGCTCGAAGCCGAGCATCCGGCAGAGCGCGGGGTTGACGTTCGTGACGCGATCGTCGGCGTCGCGGATCGCGATGCCGAACGGCGACTGTTCGAACAGGGCGCGGAACCGCGCCTCACTTGCGGCCATCGCCATCTCGGCATTCTTCGAGCGGGTGATGTCGATCATCACGCCGTAGAGCATCTTCGCCTCGCCGTCTTCGACGTCGACGTTGACGATGTCGTGCAGCCAGACGACGCTGCCGTCGGCCGCGATCATCCGG
>JBAQWH010000749.1:0-3063 GCA_049298815.1 Thermoanaerobaculia bacterium
GCTCAAGGGGTCGGCGAGAAAGACCGCGCCGCTGTATGCAGGGCCGGGCATCTTCTACCCGGTCGTCGGCGAGATGCGTGACGGAACGGACGTCACCGTCTTCACCCGCGACCACGACTTCTACGCGATCGATCACGCGGAAGGCATCGCCTACGCGGACGTCGAGTCGGTCGACGTCCTCTCGACCGGCACGCGCGAGTTGCTCGTCCAGACCTCCACCGCCGAGAAACCGAAGGAAGAACCGGAGACCGAGCCGGAGATCGCCTCGGCGCCGCCCAGCGACGCAATTCCTCCGGTCATCGAGCCGGAACCGGAGCCGGAACCAGAGCCCGAGCCGGAACGCTCCGGCGTCTACGCGGCGGTTCCTCCCGGCGGAACCCAGCCGGTCGAGACCGACCGCGTGATGCCGCGATATCCCCCGATGGCCCGTACGGCCAGCGTGGAGGGGTCGGTGCTCGTGCGCGGCATCGTGCGGCGGAACGGCCGGATCGACAGCGTCGAGATCATCAAGGACCTTCCGTACGGCCTGGGCGACTCCGCGCGCGCGGCGGTGCGCCGCTGGCGGTTCCGTCCGGCCACGTACAACGGCCGTCCGATCGACGTCTACTACACCGTGACCGTCAACTTCAGGCTGAATTAAGTGGCCAGTGCTAGTCGTTAGTCGTTAGTCGTTAGTCGTTAGTCGTTAGTCGTTAGTGGTCGGTGGTCAGTGGTCAGTGCTGAGGGATCGGTGTTGGCCCTTTTTTGACCTCTAGTCACCCAACCACTAAGCACTAACGACTAACCACTAACGACTAACGACTGACCACTGACCACTGACCACTGACCACTAATCCCATGTCCCGTTTCGCCTTCCCCGATCTCGGACGCGACGTCCTCGGCGCGCACATCTCGACGAAGGGCGGACTGCACACCGTCTTCGAGCGCGCCGCCGCGATCGACGCGGGCGCCATCGCCCTCTTCTCCAAGAACTCGAACCAGTGGAAAGGGCGCGAGCTCACCGACGACCACTGCGCCACCTTCTCCGCCGCGCGGAACGTCGTGCCGGTCGTGACCCACGCTTCGTATCTGATCAACCTCGCGACCACGAGCCAGTCGTTCCTCGCGAAGTCGATCGCCGCGATGATCGATGAGCTCGACCGTGCTGAACGACTCGGCGCGCAGGCGGTCGTCCTTCATCCCGGCGCACACATGGGGCGCGGCGCGCAGGAAGGGATCGACCAGATCGCCCGCGCCCTCGACACCATCCACGCCGCAATCCCCGACCACGAGGCGGTCACCCTCCTCGAGACGTCGGCCGGTCAGGGATCGTGTCTCGGCTGCACCTTCGAAGAGCTCGGACGGATCATCGGCCTCGTCGACGACCGGCAGCGCCTTGGCGTCTGCTTCGACACCTGCCACGTCTTCGCCGCCGGGTACGACCTCACCACGCGCGACGGCTACGAGCGGACGATCGACGAGCTCGATCTCCGTGTGGGCATCGCGAACGTCGGCGCGTTCCATCTGAACGACTCGAAGAGAGGTCTTGGCTCGCGCGTCGACCGGCACGAGCACATCGGCGA
The DNA here is from genome assembly GCA_049298815.1 of Thermoanaerobaculia bacterium. Lineage (GTDB taxonomy): Bacteria > Acidobacteriota > Thermoanaerobaculia > Gp7-AA8 > Gp7-AA8 > JBAQWH01. The sequence goes on from JBAQWH010000749.1 coordinate 1,563, forward strand.
AGGAGCGCTCGGCATCGAGCCGTTCCGCTACCTCATGAACGACGAGCGCTTCCGCTTCATCCCGAAGGTGCTCGAGACGCCGAAGACGGTGGAAACCGAGTCGGACCGCGAGAACCTTGCAAAGCTCCGGGCACTCGTGAGCTGATCGCCTTCCCGGCGTCGCCACTGGCCGCTCGATTGCACCGCCCCGGTGCTTCGGAAAGAATGACTGACCATGGCCGACAGAATTGCGAAGCCCTCCTCCGGGACCCGCATCGACTACCGCGACCATCGCATCGTCGTCCCCGACGACCCGATCATCCCGTTCATCGAAGGTGACGGCACCGGTCCCGACATCTGGCGTGCGACGAAGTACGTCATCGACGGGGCCGTGGAGAAGGTCTACGGAGGCAGTAAGAAAATCCACTGGCACGAGGTCTACGCCGGCGAGAAGGCGTTCGAGAAGTTCGGCGAGTACCTCCCGCAGGAGACGCTCGACGCGATCGCGCACTATCGCGTCGCGATCAAAGGTCCCCTTTCGACCCCGGTCGGTGGAGGCATCCGCTCGCTGAACGTGACGATGCGGCAGGTCCTCGACCTCTACGCCTGCGTCCGTCCGGTGCGCTACTTCGAGGGCGTCCCTTCACCGGTCAAGGAGCCGGGGAAGGTGAACATGGTTCTCTTCCGCGAGAACACCGAGGACGTGTACACCGGCATCGAGTGGCCCGCCGGCTCGGATCTCGCGAACAAGGTGATCGAGTTCATCAACTCGCTGGAGCGCCGGTCGACGAAGATCCGCGAGCTCTCGGCGATCGGAATCAAGCCGATCTCCGAATTCGGATCGAAGCGGCTGGTCCGCAAGGCGATCCAGTACGCGATTGAAAACGGCCGTGACTCGGTCACCCTCGTGCACAAGGGGAACATCCAGAAGTTCACCGAAGGGGCGTTCAGGGAGTGGGGCTACGAAGTCGCCCGCGAGGAGTTCGGCGACAGCACGATCCCAGAGTCCGAGCTGACGGGATCCGCTCCGCCGAGCAGGATCGTGATCAAGGACCGGATCACCGACTCGATGTTCCAGCAGGTGCTCCTCCGGCCGAGCGAGTACTCCGTGATCGCGACCACGAACCTCAACGGCGATTACATGTCCGATGCTCTGGCCGCGCAGGTCGGAGGGCTCGGACTCGCGCCCGGCTCGAACGAGTCGGACGAGATCGCGTTCTTCGAGGCAACTCACGGCAGCGCGCCGAAGTACGCGAACCAGGACGTCATCAACCCCGGCTCACTCATCCTCTCGGGCGTGATGATGCTGCGTCACATGGCGTGGATCGAGGCCGCGGACGCGATCGAGACCGGCGTCGCGAAGACCATCCAGCAGAAGAAGGTCACCTACGACCTCGAGCGCCAGATGCCCGGCGCGACGAAGGTGAAGACGAGCGAGTTCGCGAAGCAGATCGTGGACAACGTGTGACGCGCGGGCGACCGTTCACCACAGAGGCACAGAGGACACAGAGGAGCACAGAGG
>JBAQWH010000750.1:0-3564 GCA_049298815.1 Thermoanaerobaculia bacterium
GTCGATGCGATGGCTGCGGCAGCCGCCGGAGGCAGCGTCATCATCGTCTGCTCGCCGAACAATCCGACCGGAGGTCTGCTCCCCGACGGCGGCCTCGAGGCGCTGCTCGCGACCGGCGCAACGGTGCTGTTCGATCGCGCCTACGGCGAGTTCGCGCTCGACGCACTGCCGCCACTCCACGAGCGGCTCGTGACGTTCTCGACGTTCTCGAAGGCGTGGGGGCTGGCGGCGCTCCGCGTCGGATGGCTCGCCGCCACCGAGGCGACGTGCCGTGAGATCCGGAAGGTCAAGCTCCCGTATTCGCTGAACGTCTTCAGCGAAGCGGCCGCGATCGCGGTGCTCGACTCCCCGGAGGTGCGGGACTGGAGCGTTGCGCAGACGCTGCGAGAGCGGAGGCGGTTGCGGGTCGTTCTCGCCGCGATGACCGGCGTGACCGTCTTCCCGAGTGCGGCCAACTTCCTCACGTTCCGCCTGGATGGCGACGCCGCCCGCGTGTTCGAGGACCTCTGCGCCCGTGGGGTCCTCGTGCGCAACGTCTCTTCCTACGCCGGACTCGCGAACTGCCTGCGCGTCTCGATCGGCAGTCGCGAGCAGAACGACGCGTTCATCGATGCATTGACCGAGGCGATGCGATGAGGACGTTCACCACAGAGGCACAGAGGACACAGAGGAGCACAGAGAGCTTGCGGACCGCCGCACGTCCTCTGTGCACCTCTGTGTCCTCTGTGCCTCTTTGGTGAAAGAAGGAGCACAACCATGACAAGAACCGCAACGATTGAACGCACGACGAAAGAGACCTCCGTCAAGCTCACGCTCGACCTCGACGGCACGGGGCTCAGCGACATTCAGACTCCGATCGGGTTTCTGTCTCACATGCTCGACGCGATCGCGCGCCACGCGCAGCTCGACCTCGAGGTCCGCGCCACCGGCGACGTCGAGATCGACTATCACCACACCGTCGAGGACGTCGGTCTCGTTCTCGGCGACGCGTTTGCGCAGGCGCTGGGCGACAAACGGGGGATTCGCCGCTTCGGGGCCGCATACGTACCGCTCGACGAATCCCTCGCGCGCGCCGTCGTCGATTTCTCCGGACGGCCGTTCCTCGTCTTCGAGGTGCCTCTCGACCGGGAGATGCTGCTCATCCACAAGGACTTCCCGTTCGCCCTCGTCGAGGAGTTCTTCAAGTCGTTCGCGAACCGCTGCGGATGCAACCTGCACATCGACCTGCTGCGCGGCCGCAACGGCCACCACGCGGCGGAAGCGATCTTCAAGGCGTTCGCAGTCGCGGTCCGCGAGGCCAAGGCCGTCAGCGGAGCCGAGGTGCCGAGCACGAAGGGGGTCCTGTGACGCAGGCGGTGCTCATCGACTCCCCGGTTGCGAACATCGGGAACATCGCGCGTGCGCTGCGAACCTGCGGCGCGGAGCTGAGCGTCACGTGCGATCCGGCGGAGATCGCGAAGGCGCGAGCGCTCGTCCTCCCCGGCGTCGGCTCCTTCGGTGCTGCGATGCGGTGGCTGACGTCGACCGGCGTCGACGAGGCGATCCGCGCTGCGCTCGAGAGCGGCGCGTCGCTTCTCGGCATCTGCGTCGGCCATCAGGCGCTGTTCGACCTCTCGCACGAGATGGGCATCACGCGAGGCCTCGGCATCGTGCGCGGCGAGGTCGAGCGGTTCGACGGCGCGCTGCCGGTCCCGCAGATCGGCTGGAACCGCGTCTCGTTCTTCGATGACCCGCTCTTTGCCGGGATCGCGAGCGGCACGCCCTTCTACTTCGTCAACTCGTACGCCGCGCGGCGCGCCGAAAACGAGATCGCGCGCGGCGAATACGACGGCTCGTTCACGGCTGCGGTGCGGAACGGACGCGTCTTCGGCGTGCAGTTCCACCCCGAGAAGTCGTCGGCCGCAGGCCTTCGCGTGCTGCGAAATTTCCTGGAGCTCGCGGCATGAACGTCATCCCTTCGATCGATCTTCTGAATGGTGCGGCGGTCCGACTGCGGCGCGGAGAGTTCGCGACCGCGCGCGTTTACGGCGACGTCGAGCAGGTGCTCGAGAAGCTCGAGGTCCCGTCGGGGACACGGCTTCACGTCGTCGACCTGGAAGCGTCGCGCAGCGGGCGCCCAGTGGAGACCGGCATCGTCCGCAGCCTCGCAATGCGCGATCTGCTCGTACAGGTCGGAGGCGGCATCCGGTCGCTCGAGGACGCGAAGCGTTGGATGGACTGCGGTGCCGAGCGGCTCGTGGTCGGAACCGCCGCCGCGGAATCGCCGGCGCTCCTCGAGGATCTCGTCGCCACGTTCGGCAGCGGCCGCATCGTCCCCGCGGTCGACCTTCGAGACGGTGTCGTGCGGGTCGACGGGTGGGAACGTGAGAGCCGGGCGACTGCCGCAGACGTGTTCGCGCGGATCGAGGCGCTCGGCATTCGCGAGGCGCTGGTGACCGACATCAGTCGCGACGGCGTCATGCAGGGGCCGTCGTTCGACCTCTACCGCACGCTGCGCGCGCAGACGACCGTCCGGATCATCGCCTCGGGCGGCGTCGCGGCGACGAGCGACGTCGTGGCGCTCGCCCGGATGCCGAACGTCAGCGGTTGTGTGATCGGCCGGGCACTCCTCGACGGTGAGATCCGCCTCGCGGACGCGGCGGCACGCGTGGCCGCATGCAACGCCATCCCGCCGCGGGTGATCCCCTGCCTCGACGTCCGCGACGGCCGCGTCGTAAAGGGCGTCTCGTTCGCGAACCTGCGCGATGCCGGCGATCCGGTCGAGTGCGCGCTTCGATACGAGCGCGACGGCGCCGACGAGATCGTCATCCTCGACGTCTCGGCGACCGACCGCGGCCGCGCGACCTCTCTCGAGGTCGTCCGTCGCGTCGCGGAGTCGATCTACATCCCGCTCATCGTCGGCGGGGGAGTGCGCACGGTCGAGGACTTCAGGACGCTCCTGCGAGCTGGTGCCGATCGGGTCGCGATCAATACGGCGGCGCTGCAGAGACCGGAGCTGATCGGCGACTGTGCGGCGGAGTTCGGCGTGCAGGCGGTCGTGCTGTCGTGCGATGCGAAGCGCGACGGCGACCGCTGGCTCGCCACGATGCGCAGCGGCAAGGAGGCGACGCCGGTCGACGCCGTGGAATGGTGCGCGCGGGCGGAGGCGCTGGGCGCGGGCGAGATCCTCCTCACGTCGGTCGATCGCGACGGGACGAACTCTGGATTCGACATCGAGCTGCTGCGCGCGGTCACGCGACGCCTCCGCATCAACGTGATTGCGTCGGGTGGTGCCGGACGCGTCGAGGACTTCCGCGATGCGATCGAGCGCGGCGGCGCCCACGCCGTACTCGCGGCATCGCTGTTTCACGACGGAGTGCTGACCGTCGGGGACGTGAAACGGCAGCTGGCGCAGGACGGTATCCCGGTGCGGACATGATGGCGCATAGGTCTGCCTCCCCGTGCTCCTCTGTGCCTCTGTGTCTCTGTGGTGAGACGTTTTTCGCTCCGTCATCCGATCGCGTGCTTGCAATCCGCGCGCGTGCGTCCCGTGCCGTTCACCACAGAGACTCAGAGGCACAGAGG
>JBAQWH010000751.1:0-2161 GCA_049298815.1 Thermoanaerobaculia bacterium
AGAGACGCCATCGGCGAGCCGAACCCGTCGCGGAGCGTCACCGTGATCGCGAGCGGCGTCACCTCGCCGACCAGCGCCGGCCGCGCCTCGAGCTCCACGGAACACCGCGACTCATCGATAACCGCGCTCGATCCGTCCGTGTAGCCGACGACGTACACCGTATGATCCGCGCCCGTCGCGATCGACCTGTCGAGCTCCCACAGGTTCGACCCGTCGTAGTACATCGACCCGACGTTCGCCCCGCTCGTCCAGTCCCCGAACCCGATATAGGCGAGATCCGCCGGAGCGTACTTTTCGACCTTGTTCGCCGCGTCATACCAGACGGTTAGATTCCCGTCGTTCGTGAGCGTCATCCCCGCCGGAAACGACCCGTCCGCCACGTACAGCGTGAGCGTCCGCGACGCCGTCGCCGCGACCATGCCGGCGACCGCTTGCGAATTCGACGGCGACGACGCCTGCCAGGTCAGCCCCGCGATCGACCACGTGACCAGCTTCCACGTCGCCCCGCTGACGTCCCACAGCACCACGTAACAGACACTGCCGACCACCGCGAAGCCGCGAGCCGGACCCTTGAACGAATAGGCCGCGTCGGAAATCTTGAACTGCTCCGCCGCATACTCCACGACCCCCGTCCCGACCGCGATCCGCGTCAGATTCACCCGCTGTGCCGCGGCGCCCGTGTCCGACCCTCGAAACTGCAAAAAATAGATGTAGTCGCCGGCGAGCGCCATCCCGTTGCCGCCCTCGTTGAGGATGTCCCCACTCGCCAGAGCCGGCGTCGGCGTCGACGACAGCGTCCAATCCGCGCCGGCCGGCGCCGTGCTCAGATCCGAAATCACCCGCCACTTGTACCAGGCCGGATTATTGATGTTGTTGTACATCCCCGACAGATAAAGCTTGTCGTTCACGCTGTCGTAAACCCAGCCCCACGGCCGGACGACCGCGTCGCCGCCGTTCGCCTCGAGCCACGTCGTCGAGTACACCGTCCCGCTCAGAGTGATCGCCATTTATCCGACCTCCACCAGAAACAGCGACCGACCCTCGAGCCCGATGAATCCCGCGACCGGCCGCGTCGGCGCACCCGTCGCCATCACCCGCCAAAGCGGCACGTATTCGACCCGGAGCTCCGTGACCGCCGTCGGCGCCGTCCCCAGCTTCCCGAACGTCGCCAGGCCCCCGCGATACGGATGCACGACCTGCGTCCGCGAAAGCCACAGCTCGCCGGCTGTCACGACCGTCGCCGCCGTCACCTCCGCCTGATACTCCACCGGCACCGTCACGCCGGCGAGCTTCGCCGCCGCTCCATACTTCGCCGCGTCGACGAACCCCGCATACGCCGGCCCGAACGCATCCGGCCGTGGCAGATAGATTCCCGTCTGCCCAGGCTGCAGAAGAAACCGGCAGTAACGCGCTTTCCAGTCCGTGAACATGACCGGCGCGCCGTGCACGCGCAGCCGCTCGACGAGCTCGAGCACGTCCCCGTCCGACGACGTCCCGTCGTCATCCACCAGGCCCCACTCGAGCGCGAACTCCCACGCGTCCGCCTGCAACGGCAGACCCTCGCCCGCCCACGGAAGATCCACCGTCCGCCGGCCCGCCATCGAATCAGAAACCGCCTGAGCCGACGTCGGCCGGCACTCGAGCTGCGTCGGAAACGCGATCGTCGATCCGTCGATCGTGACCACGCCCTCGGCGCCGGATTCCCTGACACGTGCCATTAGATCAGCCCCTCGATCTTCCCCGCCGAGATCGTGTTCCGCGTCACCGTCGCCGCCGCCGGCTTCGTCCTCAACCCGTATTTGCCCGTCACCTGACGCGGCAGCTTCCCGAGCTCCGCCTCAGCCAGTTGCTCGATCGATCCGTACCGCATCGCGAACCCCGACCACTGCCAGAACTGCGTCAGGCGCCAGATCGAATCGTGCGCCTCCTTAAGAACCCCCGGCAGCTGACCGTCGGCGTTCCGAATGATCGAAAGCGCCATCGCGTACATCTTCACAATGTCCCGCGCATACGCCGCCGTCAGAAACCCGCCCTGCGCCGATCCGCCCTGTTTCTCCTCGAAAAAGGACGACGCATACTGACCGCCGAACGGCTCCGCCGCTTTCTTGAGCCGCTCCCAGGCCTCCGTCGCGGCGTCCGTCGAGCTCCGGAGATCCCGCCG